>CAZOTG010000129.1:0-6043 GCA_964582585.1 uncultured Chromatiaceae bacterium
ATGAACTGCCGGAATTCGCCCGCAATGTGCTGGAGGTGATGCGCCAGCCGCTTGAGGACGGCTGACCTCGTTACCACCCCTGTTAAGATTATCATTCCAATAAACTTCTGATTCAGACGGTTAATCTGATGATGGCGTTTCGTGGGGCACACGAGTAGCTGTCATGAAGCAACCCGCACGGCTGCGGGTATCTTCGTTGCTGAAAGACCACTGGTCTATTTGCCATTAAAGATCGGATAAGCTTGAAAGAGAACAGAGTCCGTCCTTCTAGGCACTCACTGCTGGCCATCCTCTTAGAGTCGCAACTTACCGGATAGCTTTCAATCGTCCTGATTCTTCGAGATTCGCCAGAGGGGAAAGGGGTGAAGTCGCTCATTAAGGCGGGAGCAATACATATTGCGTCCCAAACCACATTGACAGTATCCTCGTTCTGATTCTGAGGAGACTACTTGAAGAAACCGATCCTTCTCGTCTTTCTTGCTGCCAGCCCTATCATCCTCTTGGCATACTTGTCGTCGGCGAATCATCATAGCGTCGGCTCCCCAGACATTTATCCTGATCCTGCGTTGACTCCGGGGGCAGCAAACCCAGCGATCACCCAATCAAACATCAAGGACAACATCTGCAACCCGCACTGGAGCACGAGACTGGTTCGGCCACCATCTCGATATACGAGCAGGCTGAAGCGGAAACAGCTTCGGGAATACGGCGACACTGTTCATCAGACACGAGCGGAACTGATCAACCCGATCACAGGCAAGATCGACATCACCCGTTGCGTGGCCCATTCCGACAACATGGCCTGTTACGAAGAGGATCACCTGATCTCGCTTGAGAACGGCGGCGATCCCAAATCCCCACAGAATCTCTGGCCGGAGCGGTATAACACCCGAGTTGCCGGGACTATCATGGGTGCTCGGCAGAAGGATGTCGTCGAGGGCTTTATCCACGACGAAATTTGCTACGATATTCCCGGCTCCAGAAGAAACTCCTATATACCAGCCACCACCTCGATAACTCTGAAGCGTGGGCAGGAGATTCTGATTGGCGATTGGTATGGCTGTTACGAGGCGATAAAGAACGGGAAGCCGTGCAAATGAAGACCAGATCAGCAATAAAACAATCCTGTGGTCAACGACACTGGACGAATTCAATTCCAAGAGGGCAAAGATGACAAGACACGAAAAGGAGAACTTTGAGGGCAAGCATGTAGTTCTTGATGAAGGCGTGTTTATTGACTGCACATTCAAAAATTGCAGCCTGGAATACTCCGGCGGGGACACCTATGTGCAAAACTGTCGAGGTGAAAACTGTCAGCTTATCTGGAGGGAGGCTGCACAACGAACGGTTGGATTGCTCCAAGGTCTTGGCTTGATTGCACAGACACCGGTAACAATGGTAGAGCCTCCGACAGATCGGGTACAGTGAGGGTACATGTGTGGCAGACAACCAGAAGAAAGCCCTCCGGGTTGAAAAAACGGCACTTTCGACCGTTATGGCTAAGCCAGAACCAAAAAAGCACAAGAAATCCTAAGAGCGGGAGGCGCTAAGTGACTCGAAAAGAGCATACATTGATGGTGCATATGTTTACTCGCCAGACGATGCTTATTTCTTCGATCGTGGAAGTACTTAAGAGCCGGAACTTTTTTGAGCCTGACGATATTGAGGCCTTCGAAGCTCTAGTGCGCCAGCGGGAGAACGAGAACCAGGAGATTTTCCACGCGGTAGTAAACCAATACACAGTATTTGCACAAGGCCTTGGGCTCGGCGATGATTTACCCCAAGTCGGAAAGACTTAACGCTATAGGCCTCAAGAAGTCGTGATTGCATTTACGCACCCTCCTCTGATATCTTAGGATCGTGACCAAACATTCATGAATGCCCGGATGTCACTCCGGGCTTTTTCCTTTCTGAAGCCTAGCACACCTGTCAAGGCGCACGAATAATTATACAATCGGTATTCTTCTTCAGTGCCATTAGGTCAACCCCGCTGTAAACTTCCTGGGTCTGTGAAAGACATAATTCCGGACCGGACGAACGGGTTGAAAGATAACCCGTTTCGTGCTTCGTCATTCTCAGGTTAGAACTGGCCCCATCCGCCGACGCGCGAGGCTCCGAAAACCCAATCGATTATTGCATTGAGGAGCAGCCAGGTGTATGTTACCCGTCGATTCGCGAAGCCAAAATGGAAGTTCTGTGTAAATCCCACGCAAAACCGCAGTGCCGGAAGGCGGCTCCACGCCAGAGCTGCGCTATGCTTGCTGTGAAGGGGAGCCGCCGCAGCAGGCCCGCAGAACGGCAGCTCCCAAAAGCATGGTTCCTAGTTCGTGGCAGGAGAATGATCCACCCGTCTTGCGGGAGCTGGAAGGCGTTTTCTTCTGGAGCGCCGCTTCTTCGCAGTGACTGGCTGCCAGAGCCTCCCAACAGTTTGCCTGATTCAACAGCCGCGTTTCTCGTCGACGAATACAGTAATTCATGAGTAGAATCTATGCGCGGGTTGCCGGGAGATGGAAGTCTTATTACAATCGTGCCTTAGAGTGCGCACTTTCGCCCTCAGGTTGGAATTTCCGTCCTGCAACACAGCCATGGGATGCTCATGAACGTTCTTCGACGCTTTACTTATAACCCACACCTCGCAAACTTGGCGAGGGCATTGCATCTCATCGCGCCGCTTAAGAGATGGTACTATCGGCTGCTTGTTCCTTCTGACCGTGTCCTCAAGGTTCAGGTTCTTGGTAGGAAACTGAAGTTCTGCGTTCGAACTATGGATGATCTCCGCGTGCTGGAAATGACAACTCGGGACGAAGAGGATTTCTTCACGGCGCTCGCGTCGGTGCTGGGCGAGGGCGACGTCTTCTTCGACGTTGGCAGCAACCTGGGCAAATTTGCCCTCACGTTTACAAAGGTCGTTGGAGCAAAAGGCCACGTCGCAGCATTTGAACCTGGATTGTGGTGCTTCAAGCGACTGGAGGAGAACATCCAGTTGAATGGCCTCACGAACATACGCGCCTTCCGGAAGGCATTAGGCCAGCAGGATGACAAGGATAGACTGCTTGTTGCGGGCAATTCCATTACAGAAAGCAGGCTCTTGCCGGTCGAGTCGGCCGCAACCTCTGCCTCGGAAACCGTTGACGTTGTAGCGGGTGACGGGTTCCGGGAGGCCGAGCGTCTGCCCGTGCCTAGAGCTATCAAGATTGACGTTGAGGGTTACGAATACTACGTGCTCGAGGGCCTCAAGCGTACGCTGTCAGAACCTCAGTGCCTTATGATTTGCTGTGAAATTCACCAGCGATTCCTGCCTTCTGGAATCACCGTTGAGATGATCGAAGCCTTCATCAGAAACTGCGGTTTTGGCTCCGTAGAGATGGGGCCGAGACGGGGCGAGATTCACCTGATCGCTAAAAAGGGGGACGCCTGACCTGACTGGGAATATTGGTGCCGAATAGTCCCCTGCTGGGCACGGTGTTGGGGACATATGAAGACGCCTTGCGTCCACTTCAGACTCATGTCATCAATTTGACCATTTATCATGCCGACAACGATTATCTGGAGTTTGCCTCAAAGACAGGCTTGGTAGGCGCCAGCCTTCTCTTCCTTCCCATTTTTTATCTCCTTAGCCGGATGATAGCCGCTTTTCTCAAGGACCACCGGGGTTTCCGGAGCAGCATCCTGCTGGGCTGTGTAGGAAGGACGCTGGGCTACTGATTCACAGCCTGATGGGCCTCAATTTGCACATTCCCGCCAACGCGATGCTGTTCGCCCTAATTTCAGGAATTGGATTTTAGGCTGTTTGCGTGGAGCCTTGAAAAGAGCAACGAGAGTGAGGAGCGAAAGGCTTGGCTTCTTCAGGGATGAGAAATTTCCAGGTTAGTCGTGCTGACCATGCCAAAGCCCCAACCAGTGATGTTCCACCCTTCGACTGTTTCATGGAACTGCGGCGCTAGTTCAGTTCAATCAGTCAAAAGAAAAGGATCATCCAAATCCGGCGAAGGGCGCACCTCCACCACTTGGCACTGTACCAATGATTCTGCGTCGAAGGACGATTGGCGAGACTGGAGGTGAGCTGAAACGTAACAAACTCTGATTGGAGATCGTTAAGCATTTCAACGGCTGAACGATAACGGTAACCCTTGTCTCGCGCCATGCACCTGTTCGCGATGGCCCTCAACCCCGCAGGGATCTGCTGGGGGAGACGCTTCACCGGCCCGGTCATAATGTCCATACCCAACTCGAACGGTGATCGTCCGGAGAATGGCAACTGCCCGGTGAGCATCTCAAACAAGACCACCCCGAGGGACCAGACACCGGACTGCGTCGTTGCTGCTTCCCCATGTAGAAGCTCAGGAGCCATATAGGGAAGAGTTCCGAGATGCCATCCTATTTCTTGGGTTGAGGAATAAGAACCTTGGTCCTGCTTTCTTTTCTCCTCTTCCATCAAACTGGCGAGGCCAAAGTCGATAATCTTGATCTGACCTGTTCGAGTCACCATAATATTTGAACTCTTGAGATCCCGGTGCAGGATTCCGGCCCCATTTGTATAAGCCTTTGCCTCAGCAATCTGCATGGCGAAATGAAAGACCTGTTCGACCGGCAGAGGACCCGAATTGAGGATTGTGCGGAGTGTCTTGCCTTCAACAAATTCCATGACTATATAGTTGATCTCTTGGTCTTCCCCAATATCATAAAAGGTACAGATGTTGGGATGGTTCAGGACTGAAGCGATTCGGGCCTCACGTAATAGTCGACCCCAGGTTGAATCAGCATGAAGATACTTTTCTTTAAGAACCTTGACTGCAACTTTCCGCTTGAGGCGTATGTCATGGCTCTCATAAACGGCACCGAATTGCCCTTCGTCAATCTTAGCGTCGATACAGTAATGTCCGATGACTTGGCCAACCATTTCATCCCTCCCTAAGGTTAGCTGCCAGATTGCGGCTAAACCTCCGTAGTTAATTTGAATTATTGGCGCTCAATACCGAGAGCGCTTGCCAGATGCGTAAACTTGAAAGTCAACTATGACAAGAGATGGAGGGTCTCTGATGTGACAGACAGGGTGTTGAATACACTGGCCAATGTCCGGGTCAACGCTGAGGTCATGCTGCGGATTCGGTCCTTGATGCCGCGCGGCGTGCCGACTCCCATTGCGGCCTGCATCAGGAATCCCAGATTCAACGCGCTCACTTGAATCAGCACCCGCTTCAGGATATTGTCCCGACCTCGTAGGTGTGTTCGCTTCATTTCTCCGCTTTCGTACAGATGAGCGAAGGGACGCTCCAACTGCTCCCCTCGTTGCCGGAGCAGAGTCTTGCCTCGCCTACCGCGAATCCGGCGCCGGGGAGGGCAGCCGCGACGCGGCCCCGTCAGCAGGCGTTTGGCCGGTGGAAACAGAAGCCTGGCTGTGGAGGCCCTGCGGAAAGCACAGGGATAAAATCGCCACCATCAGCCAGGCCCCTGCCGGGGGTGGGCGGCGGTGCGTTGGGGCTCGCCGCCAGGCGGGCTCTTGCATGGTCATGGGCACGGGAGCGGCGGTTGCCGGCCGCGCCGGAGGGGTGAAACCTCTCAGCAGATTGTTACGCGTTCGCATCATCCTGGCGCCTTTCACCGCAGGAGGCAGGCCAGCGAATTTTATGGGGCGAAGGGACCCGCTCCACCATGGAAACATCCACCTCCACCGCAGCCGCTTGCCCCAGCAGATCAACCGTGAGGACCAGTCGGCTGAAATCCGTCTTCCTGACCAGAATTCCTTCGACCCCCTCGAGAGGTCCGGCTTTGACCCTCACCCGGTCGCCGCGCCGGATAAACGGGTGCGGTTCGATTTTGACGCACCTTTCGACGGCCCGGCGGATGCTCGCAATCTCCCGCGGAGAAATGATGGCCGGAGTTCCGGCGGAGCAGACCAGCCAGTGAACGCCCGGCGTGGTCACGATATCCAGATAGCGGCGCACTCCGTCCTGAATGAACACGTAGCAGGAAAACAGGGGAAGGGTGATGATTTTGGTCCTGTCTTTCCATTTCCGCGGGGCGGCATAGAGCGGCAGGAACA
>CAZOTG010000130.1:0-6021 GCA_964582585.1 uncultured Chromatiaceae bacterium
CACCTCGGCCACCCGCAACCTACCCCAGGCCAGCAGCGCCGCCAACCTCAGCGATCTCAGTCAGAGCGTCGACTCCGCCAATCAGATAACGGGCAACAACTACGATGCCCTGGGGCGACTCATCACCGACGGCGTCACGACGTATACCTGGGACCTGGCCGGCCGGCTCACCGGCCTCAGTGGAGGCGGCGCCACCGCCAGCTATACCTATGACGCCCTGGGGATGCGCACCGGCAAGAGTGACGGTAGCACCACCAACCATTATGTGTGGGACTATGCTACCGGACTACCGAGCGTCGCCATCGAACGGGACGGCAGCGACAACGACCAGACCTATTACATCACCACCCCCGGCGGGGCACTGCTCTACAGCATCGATGCCGATAGCGGCACGCGCAGCGATTATCACTTCGACGAACGGGGCAATACCGTATTTCTCAGCGACAGCGGCGGCGCCGTCACCGACAGCTACGCCTATACCCCCTTCGGCCAGGCCATCGCCAAGAGCGGTACCACCGCCAACCCCTTCACATGGCAGGGTGAGTATCAGGTCATGGACGAGGGCAACGGCCTCTATTACGTGCGTGCGCGCTATTACGACAGCACCAGCCGGCGCTTCATCTCCAAAGACCCGCTCGCCTCGCTGGGACCGTTGGACATCAACGGTTACCAGTATGCCTATGACAATCCGCTGTCATTGCATGATGCAACGGGGGCATCACCCAGCGACAATTCACAATTTAACTTATACGTTGAAACATCCCTCGAGGACCTCGAGTTCAGTCAAACACCAACTAATTACGGCTTCGATTGCCCTTCTTCGCCGGGTATAGCTTCCTTCCCCAACATCGACGACGTTAACAAGAACCTAAGCAAAATATTTGATCACTTACATTGGTTTGGCCGTTGGGATATCCGCCGCAGGCATGTCAACACCAGAAAAGCAGGTCGGAGCATCAAAAACTACTGCGATCTCCCATTGGACTTCGGTATACCTGGTTACTCCGGCGGCTTGACCTTCGACTCTCTCCCTCCACAAGTCGTCCACAGACATGACAAAACCAGAAAACCATGCGCGCAATCTAACAGTAACTACCGATACGGTGGGGTTAGACCGCCAGACAGCAATAACTTAGGCTTAGGCTATAGTGATGACTTGAAGCATGGGGCATTGTATTGCGTCGGGTTCTATTACACCTTCGAGAACTCATCAGCTGATAAACCGCTACACCATGACACTGGCCATATATCGGGTTCAGCCAGAGAAACCGTGCGGGAAAAAGGCGTTCCATCACCCAAGCCGCCGACCCCGACAGACGACTCCGACTCCGCCGTTGAAGAGTCCTCCCCCGTCAATCCCCTTTCGTAAACGAGAATAGCGGGGCAGCCAAGTCTGCCCCGCTTTGATACCGCACCCGTCATTCCGACGAACGCCGAAATCCAGGGCTTGTTGCTTTATAGATATTCTGGATTCCGGATCAAGTCCGGAATGACGAAACAGCAATAAATGTAGGGTGGATGCGCCGCCCCGCGGCGTAATCCACCAGGCGTCGCGCAGCGACTCAACTTGCAACCCTTATGGGGTTAAGGTGTCATTTCGAGCACAGCGAGAAATCTAGAAGTTTATTCCGATGGAATCCGGAAATCCCCGCAACTAGCCCGGACTTCTCACCGGGATCGTGGGAGCTGGCGCAGGATTCGTGGCCGTAGGCGCCGCTCTGGAGCAAAAGTCATAGCTGTAACTATGACTTGAGTGAAGAGCAAGCATACGGGCGCGAAGACCAGCCAGAACCGCGATAGGCCAACGGCGGTAACAGTGCGTCAAAACGCTATTCCTCTGTAACACTGATCCATCCTTTTCTGTTGGTAACATTTCTGCGCAGCCGTTGGCCGCCCGGTGAGAAATCCGGGCTAAGCCAGGCGATCATCCGCCACGTGATAACGCGGATCCTCCAGCACATTCACTTCCACCAGGTCGCCGGCCTTTTTCAGTAACTGCCGGCACTCCTCGCTCAAGTGCCGCAGGTGCAGGGTCTTACCCGCCTTGATATAGCGCTCCGCCAGGGTATCGATGGCCTCGATCGCCGAGTGGTCCGCCACCCGCGAGTTCTGAAACTCGATGATCACGTCGTCCGGATCATTTTCGGGATCGAACAATTCCAGGAATTTTTTCACCGAGCCGAAAAACAGCGGGCCATTGAGCTCATGCACCCGCGAGCCCCGCTCGTCATCATAGCTTTTGATATTGATATGTTTGGCATGCTCCCAGGCGAAGGCCAGTGCCGAGATGATTACGCCCACCACTACCGCGATCGCCAGGTCGGTAAACACCGTGACCGCCGAGACCAGCACCAGCACGAAGGCATCGGTCGCCGGGATCTTGCCCATGATGCGCAGACTCGACCATTCGAAGGTGGCGATCACCACGATAAACATCACCCCCACCAGCGCCGCGATGGGAATGCGCTCGATCAAGGGCGAGGCGAACAGGATGAACGCCAGCAGGAACAGGGCCGCCGCCACACCGGACAGACGCTGACGCCCCCCGGAGTTCACGTTGATCATGCTCTGCCCGATCATGGCGCAGCCGCCCATCCCGCCGAACAGACCGGTCACCGTATTGGCGATGCCCTGGCCCATGCATTCGCGATTACCCCGGCCGCGGGTATTGGTCACGCCGTCAATCAGGGTCAGGGTCAGCAGGGATTCGATCAGCCCTACCGCCGCCAGAATGAACGAATAGGGCAGGATAATCTTCAGGGTTTCGAAATTGAACGGCACCGCGGGAATATGGAACGAAGGCAGATCGCCCTTGATACTGGCCAGGTCGCCCACGGTCTTGGTCTCCAGCCCCAGGCCGGCTGCCAGCAGGCTGACCACGATGATCGCCGCCAGCGACGCCGGGAAGGCCCCGGTCAACTTCGGCAGGAAGTGGATGATCAGCATAGTAAGCAGGATCAGCCCCGCGAAGATCAGCAGCGGCGCGCCGCTCAACCAATGGGTCACCCCATCGGCCGACGTCACTTGAAAGTGCTGCAATTGCGCCAGAAAGATCACGATCGCCAGGCCGTTGACGAAACCCAGCATTACCTGATGCGGCACCATGCGGATGAATTTCCCCAGCCGCAACAGACCGGCACTGAACTGAATCAGCCCCGTCAACACCACCGCCGCGAACAGATATTCCACGCCATGCTGCGCCACCAGCGCCACCATCACCACCGCCATGGCCCCGGTCGCCCCGGAAATCATCCCCGGACGGCCGCCGAACAGCGCCGCCAGCAGCCCCACCATAAACGCGGCATACAGCCCCACCAACGGCGCCACCCCGGCCACAAAGGCAAAGGCCACCGCCTCCGGCACCAGCGCCAAGGCCACCGTCAGGCCGGACAGAATCTCGTTTTTAAAGCACACGCGGCTCGCGCAACCAAGCTGAAACATCGATCACCCATGGGAATAACAGCGAAAAAGGCCGCGTAATATAACAGAAAACGCCCCTATCCGAAACAGACCCCAGAGCGTCATTCCTGTGAAAGCCGGCACACAGAAATGTAGGGTGGAAACGCGCAGCGGGTTCCGCCAAATGAGGTTTATCGATACATCACGGCGGAACCCCTACCGGGTTTCGCCCTACTCAAAGCCTCTGCAGCAACTTCTCCTGATACTGCCGCTCGACGGCGAAGTCCACGCCCTCGCCGCGCAGGTGACTCAAGCGCAACCGCAGGCAACGCAAGCGCCGCTCGGCCCGGTCGCGATCGTTGCCGTCCCGCACACAGGCCAGCAACTGCTCCGCCTCTTTGATTTCCTGATTGATCTGCAACTCCGGCGGCAGATAGCCGGCGTTCTTCAACAGCCGGTAACCCGCCCGCAACTCCTCGGGTATCAGCGCGTCATCCTCCAGCGCCAGCGGCCTGCCCGCCCCGGGCAAGTCATCAAACTCGCCCCGATCGATGGCCTGTTGGATGTGGCGTTCCGCAATTTGGTCAATCAACATCATAAAATCAACTTACCCTAGGTGATGCAGGGCGGAAACGCGCAGCGGGTTCCGCCAAATCCGGAATCCACCGTTGCGCAGCAACACCCCTCCTCACGAGACCGGAAACCATGGCCTGTCCCCGGGTTTCCCGGCCACCTCAGTGACCTCCGATGTGTAGCGCTTCCGGCTCTTTCGGCTTCGCGCCGATTTCGATCCTCTCATATTCCGCAATCACCTGCGCGCCCAGCAACAGCAGCGTGGCGGCCACTTCCAAACTAAGCAGCACGATGATGGCCGTAGCGAGTGAGCCATATACCACGCTCACCTGCGACAATGTACCGAAATACCAGCCCAGCACATGGCGGATCAGTTCCCATAGCAAGCCCGCCGTAGCGCCGCCGATCAGCGCGTGCCGCACCGGCAACCTGCCTACCGGCATGAAATAGTAGATTGCGGAAATGAGCAGGATTTCCCCCAACACCCCGGACAGATAAATCAGCCAGCCCGCGAAGCCGCTCAGCGACCATCTATGCCCCATAATAACGAGATTCGTGCCGCCCATCGCCACCAGAGTGGCGATCACATACGTTCCCACCAACAGCACCGCAGCAATGAAAGCGATGTAAACGAATGGCAGCAGCAGGGAAACGAGGAAGTGCCGCTTGCGCTCCTGCACGCGATGCACGAAGATCACTGAGATCGCATTCTCCAGCACCTTGAAACCGAGCGAGCTGAAAAACAGCATCGTAAAGAAAAGCATCCAGCCGATCACCTCGCGATGATCCAAGAGCACCCGTAGCTCACCCACCACCGCTCTGCCTTTGCCCGGCACGACATACTCCAGCGCCCGGGCCACCGTCGCCAGCAGCACATTCTGGTCGATCACTTGTGATAACGCGATCACCGTGAGGATAAGCAGTGGCACGATGGAGAGCAGCGCGTAGTAGGCGACGGCGCCGGCGAGAAGCAGGCCCTGGTTGGCCTGGAATCCCTTCAGAACCCGGAGCGCGAAAGCGACGGGGTTTTTCATGACATAGAATGTTCTGGGGTCAATGAGCTTCATAGGTTTATTAAGGGGTCCATTGGGCCCTCATATCAAAGGGCCTTGACCCTCTATGGCTTTCATCATGGGTTATTCCTTTCCGATACATCGTCGCGATGCACTGCCTATAGTACCTGCCCAGAACTTCTTGAGATAACCTGAGGCAGATTAAAGTGGACAGATTTATTTGGCGCGCCTTCTTAAAGCGGGCATTTTACCCAGAAAAAGAGGCTTCTAAGGCCTTTTTGCGCATCTATTTTAACTAATGATCCTTGCTGCTTAAGGGGTTGCATGGTCCGAGTCGATATCCCTTCTTATGAAGCAGCTAAGGAAACTCATCAACCGTTACTGGCGCATTATTCGCTGGAGCCTGCGTATTCTGGTCCTCTGCCTGCTGGTCGATTTTGGCTACATCCTGGGGAAATTGCCGGATTGGACTCACTTTTCTGACGGCCCCATTCAAAAATCCGCCTTCATGATGGACTACGAATACCAGCAAGCAGTGGATAGCAAGCTGCCTCCGCTACAGTGGCGTCCCGTAGGCCTGGATAAGATATCCACCAATATCCTGCATGCCATTATCGTGGCCGAGGATTACCGCTTTTATAAGCACAACGGAATCGATACCGAGGCCCTCAAGCAGGCCTGGGATTACAACCTGAAAAACGGTCGCATCATCTATGGTGGCAGTACGATCTCCCAGCAGATGATCAAAAATTTCCTGTTGAGTCCGTCCCGTAATCCACTGCGCAAATGGCATGAGTTGTGGTTAACGCTTTCTTTGGAGAACAATGTCAGCAAAAACCGCATCCTCGAGGTCTACCTGAATATCGCCGAGTTTGGAGTGGGCCTGTACGGGGTGGAGGCTGCCAGTCGTCACTATTGGGGCAAACCGGCAAAGGATCTCTCGATGGATCAGGCCATTGAACTGGCTGCAACGCTGACCGCACCCAAAAAACACAACCCTGCCACGCGTACTGAATATTTTCTTAACCAAGTAGAA
>CAZOTG010000131.1:0-6008 GCA_964582585.1 uncultured Chromatiaceae bacterium
TCCACCCTACATTACACAGCCGTCATTCCGGATATACCCACCCACATTACTTATCCGTCATTCCGGCGGAAGCCGGAACCCAGAGGGTTTTTATCCCTTCTCCCTCCGGAACCTCATACCATACGGGTAGAAGCCCGGAACAAGGAATGAGACAATCTACGGAAATGTGTCATTTCGAGCGCAAGCGAGAAATCTAACCGGCATCGATCAGGTTTCCCTCAAGACTGTCATATCAATACGAGCACACCCATGAACCAACCCACCATCGTCATCGGCATCGGAGAACTCGGCAGCGTCTTCGCCCGCGGCCTGCTGCGCAGCGGCCATCCCGTCTACCCCGTCACCCGCGGCATGAACATGACCGACGAAGCCAAGGCCATCCCCGACCCCGCCCTGGTGCTGCTGGCCGTGGCGGAAAACGACCTCCACGCCACCCTGGATGAAATCCCCGAACCCTGGCGCGACAAGCTGTGCCTGCTGCAAAACGAACTGCTGCCCCGCGACTGGCAGGCCCACGCCATCCATGACCCCACGGTCATCGCCGTGTGGTTCGAAAAAAAGAAGGGCCAGGACGTCAAGGTGCTGCTGCCCTCCCCGGTCTACGGCCCGCAGGCGAAAGCGATCCAATCCGCCCTGGCGGCGGTGGACATCCCGGCCCGCTCCCTGGCCAATAGCGACGACCTGCTCTACGAACTGGTGCGCAAGAACGTCTACATCCTCACCATCAACATCGCCGGCCTGGTCACCGGCGGCGCGGTCAGTGAATTATGGCGCGACCATCAAACCCTGGCCCGCGAGATCGCCGACGAAATCATCAGCATCCAGGAATGGCTCACCGACGAAGAGCTGCCCCGCGACCGCCTGATCGAAGGCATGCTGGAGGCCTTCGCGGGCGACCCCGAGCACAAATGCCTGGGCCGCACGGCGCTATCACGCTTGGAGCGAGCATTGGGTCATGCGGATGAGACTGGGTTGGCGGTGCCTAAACTGAGGGAGATTTATGCGGGTCATGGAGAGAAGTAGAACATCCTCACTTCATAAACAATGTCGCCATGTTTTCTCCATGGATTATGGCGTGGTCGCTAAACCATTCTCCGATTTGAAATTTGAAGTCTTGAACAACGACCCCCCACAAGCACACCGATAGCTACCCCGAAATGGCCGGCCTGGGACTTTAGCCTCGACCGCCAGCTGCCGAAAATATCCTGAGTCCCCCAGGAATCCAAACGGCCATGCCTTCTTCACGAACTACAAAAATCGGCCTGGCCATCCTCTTGATGCTGTTGTTCATCGCCGCACTGGCTTACCGCCTGTCGATGACAAGCGAGGCGTCCGACATCGTGGGCCCGAGCCAGATGGCCGTTGGGGCCGATGCGATCTACATCTCCTATAACCACCAGATCATCGAACTCAGCCGTTCTGGCGCAATACGCGGTCACCACCCCTTGCGCGCGCTGGGCATGACGTCCCCCCCCATCGACATGCTGATGCTCGGCGACGGGCGCCTGCTGCTCGCCGATCTGAGCCCGGCGCGCTTGCTGGCATGCGAGACCACCTCCTGGTCCTGTCAGGCCTTAGCCGAGGATATCGCCAGGAAGTTTAGTGAGCAGTACAAGCTCATCGTCGATCCGGCGGACGACAGCCTGGTGGCGTCAGATTTCGTTTCCGGCCGCTTGTGGCGGTTCTCATTTCAAAACAGCCGAATCTCGGCCCTGACCGATGCGGGGCTGCTCTCCGGCACCAACGATCTTGTCATGGATGGCAACGGCGATATCTGGATCGCCGACTCGAAGAATTACCGCGTCGCCCTGCTGCATGGCGATGATAATGATCAGTGGCACATTTCCCGCAGCTTCGATGCCGACAATGACTACGCGAGGAAGGGACACGACTGGCCCATGATGCTGGCCCTGGGTCACGACGGTGATTTATGGGTGACCCAACCCAATCCGACGGGTCTCGGCAGCGCGGACCTGGTGATCTATGATCAGCGGAAGGGGGCGAGCGCCCGCGTCAAATTGCCGAAAGACGCCCATCCCACCGATCTCGCCGTGCTGGACGATGGGATACTGGCGACGGACCTGGAGAGGTTCGATCTCTATCGCATAGATCCCCCTACTTACGCGGTCTCGCAACTTGCCGATCCGGCTTTTTATACCGTCCTCAAGGAGGACGCGCAGCGCAAGCGGGCACTCGTGTCGCAAGCCAATCTGGCCATGACGACCATGGTGATCTTTGGCTTATCCATGATCATGGCGGCCGTATGGGCCACCCCTAAGGAGCGTCGCTGGACACGCCCGGATTCCGCCACACCGCTCATCGCGACCAACGCGGAAATACCCAGGACCAACGGCATCTACTGGCTCAAACGCAACCCCAAGATCGAGCGCTGGCTGGCCTGGGCGGCGCCCATGTTATGGCTGGGCGTTCTGTTACCTATTATCGTCCTGGGCAGTTTGATATTTTCGGTCAGCGCGGATGCCGGCGGGACCGCCCCGAAAATGGACCTGCATAAGATCGAGGAACTCAAACGCATGTTTGTCTTCATGATCGTCACACTCGGGGGAATACCCACCCTGCTGGGGACCGGCCTGCGCAGCATTCAAGTATACCTGGGCACCGACGGACATCGCCTCTACGTCAAATCACCCGCTCAAGGCCAAAGCTCGTTTTCCTCCGAGCAGCTTGTCTACAACGATTCGCAAATTCTCTTCCGAGACCGGATCTTTTCCATCAGGACGGGAAAAGGCCAGGCCCTGTACGCAGGGGGTGAAATCGATACCTACCTTGCACCTTTGCTGCGAAACGCCAAGAAGCTCGGACCGAAGGAAATGTTGGCCTACAAATTCAAGCACCGTGAACCCATGCTGATGAGGGGATTGGCGTATACGCTCCTGGTGCTCATCACCGGGTGGTTGACCGGAGCCTGGCTCGTTCTCTTTCCGGGTCTCAGCGTCCTGTTAGGGTCGGGTGTGGCGTAACGATGAAACCCGGGGCTGCGAACAGATAGTGTTAATATCAGGAAAAATTCTTCTCTGATCCGGGTTTTTCTGCGACACTGTCCGTATTACACACGGCAGGAGCGAACGATGAAAAAAAGCTTCGCAGCACGGCTGGTGATTGCGTTTTCCCTTACAACGATGCTCCCGGTCGCCATGGCCAAGCAGGAGCCGCTGCCCGAGGAACCAAGCGATGAAGTGGTTCTGCCCGAACAGACCGAGCCCCAGCCCAAGTCAGAGTCGAAGCCGGCGATGCCGGCCACCGGCTCGCGCGGTCAGCTGTTGTACGAAAATCACTGCCAAGGGTGTCACACAAGCGTCGTACACGTGCGCGAAACGCACCGCGTCCGTTCTTTGAAGGATCTGCAGCATTGGGTGACACACTGGTCCGGCGAGCTCAAGCTTCAATGGAGCGCAGACGAGATCAGCGACGTGGTGGACTACTTGAATGAACGCTACTACAAGATCGAGATGCCGTCCAAGAAACCCCATTGATAAGAATAGCTATTACCGTATCATTCGAATGGCGTGAAGATCCGCTCGGGGTTGAGGACCGCTTCCGGCCAATTCCTGACCACGCTTCGATTGGGCTCTAAGTCCGACTTTCTCCGAACCGGGCTGCAGGTGATGCTGGTATCAATGTATGAAATGACGTACTTCTATTTGTTATTGTATTTGGTGCTTTCTGTTCCCAGGTGCACCGCCCCGGAGGCTGAGTCAGGAAGTTACTAGCTTCACCAAGCGCCCATGAGAAATCCCCCTTACCTATTGGTTCTTGGTTTGAGAACAACATCATTTTTATGCACATATCAAACCAAAATAAGAAGTTATTGTTTTTACAGGATAATCTTCCTCGAGCCATGCGATTGACCGGGAAAGTGTTCAGCGCTCCGACAGGTTGGCTATGTTTCGACGGGCCTCCATCGCCCGGCGCATTGGCGCTATCCCAGCACCCTTTGGGCCAGGCGCGGCGTCACAGCAACCCAACCGATAGGGTGCAATAAATAAAAGAGCATTGCGCCGGATGTTTTTTGTTCGGCAGCTTATGTCTTTCGAGCCACCTTCGGAGTTAGGGAATCATGTCTTTTCTCATGCGCCATGCAGAGTGGATTCTATATCCAAGTGCACTAGGTTGATTGACAAGGTGCAAGACCTGACCCCATTAGCCCTACACAATCGTCGCCTTAATTAAGTGAAAGGCCCGTAGATATGGAGGACGCGAGAGAAAGGATGGCGCGCATGAGAATACCGTATCATGCTCATGGACCAGCGAAAGACTGCACCATTCAGGCGAATTACGTCATACTACGAGTACGCCACGTCACAGGTATTTATTCTTTATTATAGTTATGGACGCTCTGACTAAACACGTCGGCACCACCTTTCTAACCGAACCCTGGCTGCCCCAGGTCGTCACGGTAATCGTGGCCGTCATTGCTATAAACATTGTCAGCCATTACATGCTGCGCCGTATCGAGAGGATCGCCGAGAAGACCTCTACCGTATGGGACGACGCCTTCATCCGAGCCCTGCGCAAACCCTTCACGGTGGCGCTTTGGGTGATAGGCGCGGCCTTCGCCACCGAGATCGTGCACAAACACACCGGCGCCCCCATTTTTGATTTCGTGGTTCCCACTCGCAATGTGGCGGTCATCTTCTCTCTGGCCTGGTTCCTGCTGCGGTTCATCCGCATCGTGACCCGCAATATCATCGTCAGCCGGGAAAAAGCCGGCGAGACCGTGGACTACACCACCGTGGATGCCCTGTCCAAGCTGGGGCGTTTCTCCATCATCATCATCGCCACGCTGGTGATCATGCAGACCCTGGGCTTCAGCATCGCCGGCCTGCTGACCTTCGGCGGCATCGGCGGCATCGCCGTGGGCTTCGCCGCCAAGGACATGCTGGCCAACTTCTTCGGCGGCCTAACCATCTACCTGGATCGGCCTTTCGTGGTGGGGGAATGGATCCGCTCGCCGGACAAGGATATCGAGGGCACGGTGGAATACATCGGCTGGCGGCACACCCGGGTGCGGGCCTTCAACAAGAACCCGATCTACGTGCCGAATTCCCTGTTCACCAACATCGTGGTGGAAAACCCCACCCGCATGACCAATCGCCGCATAAAGGAGACCATCGGTATCCGCTACGATGACGTGGCGCAGGTGGCGCCCATCGTCGCGGATGTGAAGGCCATGCTGAAAAACCATCCGGAGATCGACGCGACCCAGACCCTCATCGTCAATTTCAACACCTTCGGCCCCTCCTCCCTGGATATCTTTATCTATACCTTCACAAAAACCAAGGAATGGGTGCGCTACCACGAGGTCAAGCAGGACGTGCTGCTTAAGGTGGCGGACATCATCGCCCGGCACGGCGCGGAGATCGCTTTCCCTACCCGGACCCTGCACATGGAAACCCAGCCCGGTATGGCGCAATAAGCAAAAGGCATTGCGCCGGATATTTATTACCTTCGATTCATTTCAATATGCATATCCATCACATTAGCGCGCCTTCAATAAATACACCTTCTCCAGCAGCCGGCTGAGTCCCTGCTCCTGAAAGCGGGGATTGGCCGCCAGGATGTCCTCGTTGCATACCTGCTCGATCTTGAAATAATCCTGGTACAGCGCCGCGACCTCCTGCTCCGTCACCGCGAAGGGCGGGCCGTCCATTTCCGCCTGGTGATAATCCATGGTCACCAGCAGCACATTCATCTTATCCGGCAGGATGGCGCGCAGGTGTTCGGCATAGCTTTTGCGCATGGCGGGCGGCAGGGCGATCAGGGAGGCGCGGTCGTAGACCGCACCGACGCCGGCCACCTCATTGGCGGTGATCTCGAAAAAATCGCCTTGGTATATTGTGATGCCCTCGCTCTCCCACAGGGCACATGACCCATGCGAGTGATGGGTGGCCGACAGGCCGTTCTCGGTGAAGAAGGCCTCCACCGCGCGCGGTACGATCTCCACGCCGACCACCGCGTAGCCCTGGTCGCGCAGCCACAGCATGTCG
>CAZOTG010000132.1:0-5938 GCA_964582585.1 uncultured Chromatiaceae bacterium
CGCCCAGTTGATGAGTTTGTCGGCGGTGGTGGTCACCACCCCGCGTTCCAGGATGCCCTCAATACCCACGGCGTGCCTCCATGCCTTTCGGCGAGAATGGAAAAAACCGTCCTTTCTTTGTGAGACAGACCTCAACCGCGACGGTTGCATCGAAATATGGGAGGCGGAACTGGCGCGCCCCGCCGCCGGCCGCTATTCCCATTCCAGGGCCCCCTTCTTCCACTCATAGATGAAACCCACCACCAGGATAGTCAGGAACACCACCATCGCCACGAAACCGAACATCCCGATCTCCTTGAGCACCACGGCCCAGGGAAACAGGAAGGCAATCTCCAAGTCGAAGATAATGAACAGGATGGCAACCAGGTAATAGCGCACGTCGAACTTCATGCGGGAATCTTCGAAGGCTTCGAAGCCGCATTCATAAGGAGAGAGTTTGTCGCTATCGGGCCGGTGCGGCGCGACCAAACGGCCCAGCGCCAGGGGCACAATGCCGAAAACGGCGCCCATGACAAGGAAAATCAAGATTGGCAGGTAGTTTTCCAACATTTGCCGCGGTCAACATCCCTTAATTACAGCCCATCTTCATCCGCAAAGTCCACCCTTTGCAGATCCCCCTACCGCGCAGTAAACCCGACTCTACAAATCAAAAAACAGATTTGGAGTCTAGGCCACAAGCAAACTTCGTGTCAAGCAAGGATTTAGACGCTAAATTATTTTAATTCATGCGGTTATAGTGCTTACTGCCCGGCATTACCGTCTTCTAAAATATGGTGCCGACGGTGGGACTCGAACCCACACGGCTTGCGCCACCACCCCCTCAAGATGGCGTGTCTACCAATTCCACCACGTCGGCTAATTTCGTCGGTTTCGAGTCATCCATGCCTTTTCAACTCGAAACCCGAAACTCTAAACCCGAAACTTTTATTTTTCCGGCACCACCGGCACGTCCGCCGGTTGTTTCTGAGTCGACGAGCCGGCGGGCGGCGATTCAGGTTGGGAGGCGGGCGTCGAGGGCGCCTCCGGCGCCGCCAGTTCCGTTGCGCTTTTCACTTCCTTCTTTTGGCTGGCGGTAATCGCCAACGACAGACTGATAATGAAAAACAAGGTAGCCAGCACCGCCGTCGCGCGGGTCAGGAACGACGCGGAACCGCGGCTGCCGAACACGGTATTGGATGCACCGCTGCCGAACGCCGCGCCCACCTCGGCGCCCTTGCCGCGCTGGATCAATACCAAGCCGATCAAGGCCGCCGCCACTAATAGATGAACCACCAACAATATCGTATGCATCAATACACCTTAAAGAATTCCGTCGAGCTATCGCTCCGCCCGGCAAATCGCCAAGAACTGCTCGGCATCCAGGGAGGCGCCGCCGATCAAACCGCCGTCGATATCCGCCATGGCGAACAGTTCGGCGGCGTTGCCGGCCTTGACGCTGCCGCCGTATAAAATCTGAACCTTGCCTGCCACTGCTGGATCATGTTCGGCGATCCGGCCGCGAATGAAGGCATGAACCTGTTGCGCCTGTTCCGGCGTCGCCGTCCGTCCCGTACCGATGGCCCACACCGGCTCGTAGGCAATCACCGCTTTGGCCAAGGCAATCACTCCGCCATCTTGGTTCATGATCGCGTCGAGCTGCCGGGCGACCACCGCCTCCGTGTCGCCGTTCTCCCGCTCTTGCAATTGTTCGCCCACGCACAGGATGGGTATGAGGCCGGCCGCTTGTGCCGCGCAAAACTTCTGCGCAACCACGGCATCGCTGTCGCCATAGAGCGCCCGGCGTTCGGAATGCCCCACGATCACATAACTGCAGCCCACATCCTGCAGCATGGCGCCGGACACCTCGCCTGTGTAGGCTCCCTCGCCGGTTTCCGGACAGAGGTCCTGGCCGCCGAGGGCGATGGCCGAGCCGGCGATGAGATGCGCTACCTCGCTCAGATAGACGAAGGGCGGACACACCGCCACCCGCGTGCCGCCTACCGTCGCCATTCCCTGCTTGACGTCCTCAATCAAATCGGCCACGCCGGCGCGCGTCCCATGCATCTTCCAGTTACCCGCGACCAGCGTTTGACGCATCTTGCCCCCTCGCGATAAAAACGGCGCTCTCCCCCACAAGCTCAAAAATGGCGCTAAAGAATACCCATACCGTTGTTAGAAATCAATTTTACCTAGGCCGAAAGTCGCCATGCCCGCCGCTCTCATCACGCCCGCTTCAGGCGCCGATGGCGGCACGGGCCACCACCTCCGCCAGCTGCTTGGCCAGGAGCTGCACCTGCACCGAATCGGGACCTTCCACCATGACCCGGATCACCGGTTCCGTCCCGGAGGGGCGCAGCAGCACCCGGCCTTCTTCGTGAAGCTCGTTCAAGACATCGTTATAAGCCTTTTGAATCACAGAGGAATTGTTGACGTCGAAGCCCGGCACCACCGGCACGTTGACCATGACCTGGGGATATTTAGTCATGCCTTTCTTCAACTCATGGAGGGAACGGCCGCTCCTGAAAATCTCAGCCAGCACTTGCAAGGCCGAGATAGTGCCGTCGCCGGTGGAGGTGCGATCCAGGCAGATAATATGCCCGGAGGACTCTCCGCCCAGGATCCAGCCGCCCTCCCGCAGCATCTCCATCACATAGCGATCGCCCACCGCCGCACGCTTCAAATCGACGCCCTGGGCGCGCAAGGCCTGCTCCAGGCCAAAATTGCTCATCAGGGTACCGACCACCGCGCCGTTGAGGGTCTTGGACTGCAAACGGGACTGGGCGATGATGAACAACAGTTCGTCGCCGTCCACCACTTCCCCTTTGTGATCCACCATGATCACCCGGTCGCCGTCGCCGTCCAGGGCGATACCGAGATCGGCGCCGTGTTCCAGCACCGCCATCTGCGTCGCCTGGGGATGGGTGGAGCCGCACTCCTGATTGATATTGAAACCGTCCGGCTCGACCCCGATGGGGATCACTTCCGCCCCCAATTCATCGAACACGCTGGGTGCCACGTGATAGGTGGCGCCATGGGCGCAGTCCACCACGATCTTCGTGCCGCGGAAGTCCATGGCCGACGAGATAGTGCTCTTGCAAAATTCGATATAGCGCCCTGCGGCATCCTCCACCCGCTCCGCCTTGCCCAATTCCGCGGAATCCACAGTGCGCATCGGCTGACTCAGTTCCGCCTCGATAGCCGTCTCGATGTCATCGGCAAGCTTGACGCCCTGCTCGGAAAAGAACTTGATGCCGTTGTCGTAATAGGGATTGTGCGAGGCACTGATGACGATACCCGCCTGGCAGTGCAGGGTACGGGTGAGATAGGCAATGGCCGGCGTGGGCATGGGCCCCAGCAGGCGGATATCCACCCCCGCCGCCGACAAACCCGCCTGCAAGGCCGACTCGAACATATAACCGGAGATGCGGGTGTCCTTGCCGATGATCACCCTGCCCGGCCCGCCCTGGGTCTTGGCCAAGACTCGCCCGGCGGCCCAGCCCAGCTTGAGGACAAACTCGGCGTTGATGGGGGTTTCCCCCACCTTGCCGCGAATACCGTCCGTCCCGAAATAACGCCTGCGCGGAGATTCCGCCATCGTCATGCCTCCCTCGATAATCGAATAAATAGCAGGGGCTCAGGAGTGATCTCTTGCAACTTATAACTTACTACTTTCATCTGCTTTTAATGACCGCGCTGACCATCTTTATCGCTTCTACCGTAGCGGCCACATCATGGGCGCGGATGAGCGCCGCGCCCTGCCACACCGCTAAAGCGGCGAGGGCAATACTACCATAGAGGCGCTCCGCGGCCGGCACATCCAGGACCGCGCCGATCAGGGATTTGCGCGACACCCCAACCACCATGGGCAGTCCCAAGGCGCGGAAGTCAGTCAAGTGCTTCAACATTTGCAGGTTATGCTCCAGGCTCTTGCCGAAACCAAAGCCGGGATCGATCAACAGCCGCTCGCGCGGAATGCCCGCCCGCTCGCACACCGCCACCCGCGCCGCCAAGAACGTCGTAATCTCCGCCACCACATCTTCATAGTGAGGCGCCTCCTGCATGGTGCGTGGCTCGCCCTGCATATGCATGAGACACACCGGCACCTTGAGTTGCGCGGCGGCCTCCACGGCATCTCCTTCCTGCAGGGCGCAGACATCATTGATCATGCCGGCCCCCGCCGCTACCGCCGCGCGCATCACCGCCGCCTTGCGGCTATCGATGGAGATCACCACCGGCACCTCAGCGGCGATGGCCTCGATCACAGGGATCACTCGCTGCAATTCTTCCTCTACCGACACCGATGCCGCACCCGGCCGGGTCGACTCGCCTCCCACATCGATGATTGCCGCGCCCTCTTCCGCCATCCGGCGCGCGTGCGCCACCGCGGCGTCCGGCGTCACAAACTGCCCTCCGTCCGAAAAGGAATCCGGCGTCACGTTGAGGACGCCCATCACCTGGGGACGGGATAGATCAAGGGTTTTGCCGGCGCAATCGAGCATGGGATAAAACTACTAGCTATAAGCTAAAAGCCGCAAGCTAAAAATCAAAGTTTGCAGCTTTATAAATAAAACGCCCCGCAGTGCGGGGCGTAACTAATCGCTTGCAGCTTAAAGCTGCTCTATCAATGCTGCTCCGCCGGGCCGGCTATCTTGCCACCGTCCACGTCGCCGCTGCTCTTGCCGGCGCTGGGTGCTGCTGGCGCGCTTTGTCCCGAAGAGGGACCGGAGTCCTGGCCCCAATCCTTGGGCGGCCGCGGCTCATTACCGGCCATGATGTCCGCGATCTGCGAACTGTCGATGGTCTCGTACTTGATCAGGGCCTGAGCCATGGTGTGCAGCTTATCCATGTTCTCGGTCAGGATCCGCTTGGAACGCTCATAGTTGCGGCTGACGAAGGAACGTATTTCCTCATCGATGGCCTTGGCGGTTTCGTCGGCCATCATCTTGTGCTGGGTCACCGAATGACCGAGGAACACCTCGCCCTGCTCATCGCTGTAGGTCAGCGGGCCGAGTCGTTCAGACAAGCCCCACTTGGTCACCATGTTGCGGGCGATATCGGTGGCGCGCTGAATATCGTTGGACGCGCCGGTGGTCACCGCATCCGGCCCGAAGATCAATTCCTCGGCGATACGACCGCCCATCATGCTGGAGATCGAGCTTTCCAGGCGTTGCTTGCTGTAGCTGTGGCGATCCTCTTCGGGCAGGAACATGGTCACGCCCAGGGCCCGGCCGCGGGGGATGATGCTTACCTTATGCACCGGATCATGGGAAGGCACCAGCAGACCGACGATGGCGTGACCGGCCTCGTGATAAGCGGTGAGTTTCTTTTCCTCATCGTTCATCACCATGGAGCGCCGTTCCGCGCCCATCATGATCTTGTCCTTGGCCTTCTCGAAGTCGAGCATGTCCACCACGCGCTTATTGGCGCGCGCCGCGAACAAGGCCGCCTCGTTCACCAGGTTGGCGAGATCGGCGCCGGAAAAACCCGGGCAACCGCGGGCGATGATGTTGGGCTGCACATCATCGGAGATAGGAACCTTGCGCATGTGGACCTTGAGGATCTGCTCGCGGCCGCGCACGTCGGGCAGGGGCACCACCACCTGGCGGTCGAACCGGCCGGGACGCAGCAAGGCCGGATCGAGCACGTCGGGTCGGTTGGTGGCGGCGATGACGATAACCCCCTCGCTGCCTTCGAAACCATCCATCTCCACCAACAACTGGTTGAGGGTCTGTTCACGCTCGTCGTGTCCGCCGCCCAAGCCGGCGCCGCGATGACGGCCGACCGCATCGATTTCGTCGATGAAGATGATGCAGGGCGCATGCTTCTTGGCCTGCTCGAACATGTCGCGCACCCGGGCCGCGCCCACGCCCACGAACATCTCTACGAAGTCCGAACCGGAGATGGAGAAGAACGGCACCTTGGCCTCGCCGGCGATGGCCTTGGCCAGCAGGGTCTTACC
>CAZOTG010000133.1:0-5905 GCA_964582585.1 uncultured Chromatiaceae bacterium
CGCGCGGATATTGCGCCGGGATCGGACACACCGCCTCCAGCTCTTCCGAGACCATGGCGGCGAGGTGGCCGCCCCATTCGTTGGTGCGCAGGAAGATGTCGTTCGCCATTACGTCGAGCTTCATCTGCCGCTCGCCCTGGACGTTTTCGCTTCCGGCCGCCCCGTGCACTCCGGCCAGCGCGCCCTTGCCGATGAGATAGGCGATACGCTTGCAGGCGAGTTGAATGTCGTTCAGCAGTGCGGTGAATCCGCCCGTGGCCTGGCTGTATTTTCTCTGCTCGCCGATGATGAATTCGGTAAGCGTACTTTTCAGCGGCATATCCCCTCCCTGTTTCAGCCGCGCAACGGCAATTCCGTCAGGCGCTGCCTATCATTATCGTGCCGCGGCCGGCCGCAGTGCGTTGGCGTGCAGCTGCTGCAACTGCGCCAGCGTGAGATACGGCCCGCCGGCGCGCTTTGCGTCGCCCGCATCGAGCGGCGTCTCCGGGTCGCCAAGGCTCTGCAGCAACAGATCCGCTGCGCTGAAATCCTGCCCCTCGCTCCAAACGGTAGGCGTGACCACCGTATACAGCCCGGCGGCCTTGGCCGAGCGCAGGCCGTTCACCGAGTCCTCGAAAGCGACGCAATCCCGTGCCTGCAAGCGCAGCATACCAAGCGCCCGCGTATAGATGTCCGGCGCCGGTTTCTTGCTCGGCACCACGTCGCCGCAGGCCATGGCCTCGAACCAGTTCCACGCATCGGCGCCGAATTGGGCACCGATCAGCGCCGAAATATTGGCCGAGGTCGTAGTCGAGGCGATGCCCAGGCGCAGGCCCGCCGCGCGCGCCTCGCCGATCAGCCGCGCCACGCCGGGCCGCAACGGCGCGCAGCCGTTGGCGATCAGTTCGCCGTAGATGCGCGTCTTGCTGCCGTGGATGAGCTGCACCATGCGCAGGAGTCTGGCCGCCTCCTGCGGCTCCAGCCGCAGCGAAGCGATATAGACCTCGATGCGCTCCTTGCCGCCGGAGGTGCGCAACAGTTCAGCGTACTCGCCGCGGCTCCAGTCCCAGGACAAGCCGTGCTCCAAGAACGCGGCGTTGAACGCCTGGCGGTGGGCTTCCTCGGTATCCGCGATGGTGCCGTCGACGTCGAAAATCAGCGCCTTTATGCTCAACTTTACTCCCCTGCAAACGTCAGGCTAGATCGTCTTGCCGCGGAACACGACCATCGCCGCGCCCTGCGTCTGCTTCAGTTTGTCGTAGCCGACCAGGCGCACGTGGTTGTTCGGGTTGGCCTTGTGGCAGGCCTCGGCTTCGGCGAGGATGCGGTCCACATTGGTCTCGCCGAACAGCGGCAGCTTCCACATGTACCAGTAATCCTCCATCAGGTGCGACGGTTCGGTGTGCTCCAGCGCCGGCGCCCAGCCGCGTTTGACGATGAATTCGACCTGCTTGCGGATGCGCTCCGGCGTCATCGCCGGCAGGTAGGAAAAGGTGCCGAATTTGCGCGTCGACGGATCCGACAGCCGCGACTTGTAGTCTTGCATTTCGCTCATGTTCTTGCTCCCGTAAAATTCCGATGCCAATCAGGCGTGGGCCATGTCGAGCTTGTCGACGGTATCGAACTCGAACTTGATTTCCTTCCAGGTCTCCATCGCCGCCTTCAGCTCCGGGCTGCTCTTGGCTGCCGCAAGCAGGATGGCCTTGCCTTCCTTTTCCACCTGGCGGCCCTGGTTGCGCGCCTCGACGCAGGCTTCCAGCGCGACACGGTTGGCGCAGGCGCCCGCGGCGTTGCCCCAGGGGTGTCCGAGCGTGCCGCCGCCGAACTGCATCACCGAATCGTCGCCGAAAATCGCGACCAGCGCCGGGATGTGCCAGACGTGGATGCCGCCCGAGGCCACCGGGAACAGGCCCGGCATGAAGCCGAAGTCCTGGTCGAAAAAGATGCCGCGCGCGCGGTTCTCGGGTATGAATCGCTCGCGCATCAGGTCGATCCAGCCCAGGGTCGCTTCGCGGTCGCCTTCGAGCTTGCCCACCACGGTGCCCGAATGCAGATGGTCGCCGCCAGAGAGCCGCAGGCATTTCGCCAGCACGCGGAAGTGGATGCCGTGGTGGCGGTCGCGGTCGAGCACCGCGTGCAGCGCGCGGTGCACATGCAGCAGGATGCCATTGTTGCGGCACCAGTTGGCGAGCCCCGTGTGCGCGCAGAAACCGCCGGTGAGAAAATCGTGCATGATGATCGGCATGGCTAGGGATTTGGCGTGCTCGGCGCGCTTGTACATTTCCTCGGGCGTGGGCGCGGTGACGTTGAGGTAATGCCCCTTGCGCTCGCCGGTCTCGGCTTCGGCCTTTTTTACCGCCTCGGCGACGAAATCGAAGCGCTGGCGCCAGCGCATGAAGGGCTGCGAGTTGACGTTCTCGTCGTCCTTGGTGAAATCCAGCCCGCCGCGCAGGCATTCGTACACCGCGCGGCCGTAGTTCTTCGCCGACAGGCCGAGTTTGGGCTTGATGGTGCAGCCTAGCAGCGGCCGGCCGTATTTATTCATGATGTCGCGCTCGACCGCGATGCCGTGCGGCGGGCCGCCGCAGGTCACGACGTAGGCAAGCGGAAAGCGCACGTCTTCCAGCCGTAGCGCGCGGATCGCCTTGAAGCCGAACACGTTTCCGGCGAGCGAGGTGAGCACGTTGACCACCGAGCCTTCCTCGAACAAGTCGATCGGATAGGCGACGAAGGCGTAAAAGCAGCTCGCGTCGCCGGGCACGTCCTCGATGCGATAGGCGCGGCCCTTGTAGTGATCGAGATCGGTCAGCAGGTCGGTCCACACCGTGGTCCAGGTGCCGGTGGAGGACTCCGCCGCCACTGCGGCAGCGGCCTCCTCGCGCGGCACGCCCTCCTGCGGCGTGATCTTGAAGCAGGCCAGAAGGTCGCTGTCCTTTACCGGATAGTCCGGCTCCCAATACATCTGTCGGTAGTCTTTGACCCCGGCGCTGTAACTGCCGTCCGTCTTGCGCATGTTTGCCTCCATTTAGTAGCTGTAACAGAACGAGGGTATTCCTCCCTCTCCTCATCCCCGAACCAGGCCGTGGCAAAGAAATTTTAGCTACGGACTATTGATGCTGTTTGATTTGCCGCACAGCCTAGCTGCGCAGACATATAAATGATAGTTACGATCTTTTATCTATATGATAAGCTTTCCCTTATGTATTAAGAGAGCCGGGAGAGATGACGCTCAGACACACCACGCTGCGCCAGTTGCAGGTGTTCGAGGCTGTCGCGCGCCAGCTATCGTTCTCGCGCGCGGCGGCGGAGCTGCACCTCACCCAGCCGGCCGTATCGATGCAGGTGAAACTGATCGAGGAGCAGGCGGGGATCCCCTTGTTCGAACGCATCGGCAAGAAGGTTTTCCTGACCGAAGCCGGGGCCGAGCTGCATCAGCACAGCCGCGTCATCGCGCAGCAGTTGCGCGATGCCGACGAGGCGCTCGCCGCGCGCAGAGGCCTGTCGCAGGGCCGCCTCGTGATCACCATGGTAAGCACGGCGAAGTACCTGGTGCCGTCGCTGCTGGCGCGCTTCCTCAAGCAGCACCCCGGCGTCACGGTGAAGCTTTCCGCGAACAACCGCGAGGTGGTGCTGCAGCAGCTCGCCGACAACGAGGTCGACCTCGCCATCATGGGACGCACGCCAGAGGGCATGGACGCCGTTGCCGAGCCGTTCGCGCGCCATCCGCATGTGATCATCGCCGCGCCCGGCCACCCTCTCGCGAAAAAGCGCCGCATTCCACTCGCGCGCCTGGCCAAGGAGACGTTCCTGATACGCGAGCCCGGCTCGGGCACGCGCGGGCTGCTCGAGCGCCTGTTCGCCGAGCATCACCTGCCGCTCAACGTCAGCATGGAGATGGCGAGCAACGAAACCATCAAGCAGGCGGTGCAGGCGGGCATGGGCATCAGCCTGCTGTCGCTGCACACCATAGGCCTGGAGTTGACGACGCGGCGCCTGGCCGTCCTCGACGTACAGGGCCTGCCCATCGTGCGCGACTGGTATGTGGTGCACTTGGCCGCCAAGCGCCTGTCGCCGGTGGCACAGGCGTTCAGGGGCTTTCTGCTGTCCACCGCGGCCAAGCTCGTCCCGGAAAAATGATGGGCGGGTCGCGAGCCTTTATAATTGCACACTACCGAATCTGCTCCCGAACCTGTCAACAAAGGAGGTACACAATGGCTAAAGTCGCATTCCTCGGCCTGGGCGTCATGGGTTTTCCGATGGCCGGCTATCTGGCCAAGAACGGCCACGACGTAACGGTCTACAACCGCACCCGCGCCAAGGCCGACGCCTGGGCGGCCAAGCACGGCGGCAAGG
Organism: uncultured Chromatiaceae bacterium; assembly: GCA_964582585.1. Classification (GTDB taxonomy): domain Bacteria; phylum Pseudomonadota; class Gammaproteobacteria; order DRLM01; family DRLM01; genus JARRQJ01. The sequence continues at coordinate 4,333 of CAZOTG010000133.1, forward strand.
CGGCCGATACGCCCAAAGCCGCAGCGCAGGGCGCAGCCATCGTATTTTGCTGCGTCGGCGACGATCCCGACCTGCGCGCCGTGACCCTGGGCGATGACGGCGCCTTCGCCGGTATGAGCGCCGGCAGCATTTACGTAGACCACACCACCGCCTCGGCCAATATCGCGCGCGAACTGTTCGCCGCGGCGGCCAAGAAAGGCATTCACTTCATCGATGCGCCGGTTTCGGGCGGCCAGGCAGGCGCCGAGAACGGCGCGCTCACCGTCATGTGCGGCGGCGAAGCAGCGCCGTTCGAAAAAGCCAAACCGGTCATCGCGCATTTCGCCAAGGCCGTGACCCTGCTCGGGCCCTCGGGCGCGGGACAACTCACCAAGATGGTCAACCAGATCTGCATCGCGGGTCTGGTCCAAGGCCTGTCCGAAGGTATCAGCTTCGGCCTCAAAGCGGGCCTGGACGTGAAACAGGTACTCGAGGTGATAGGCAAAGGCGCTGCCCAGTCCTGGCAGATGGACAACCGCGGCAAGACCATGGTCGACGACAAATTCGATTTCGGCTTCGCCGTCGACTGGATGCGCAAGGATCTGCGCATAGCGCTGGAGGAGTCGAAGAAAAACGGTGCGCCCTTGCCGGTCACCGAGATCGTCAACGGCTACTACGGCGAGATACAAAAAATGGGCGGCGGCCGCTGGGATACCTCCAGCTTAATTCGGCGTCTCCGAAAATCGTAACGCGGACATGCCGAGAACACACGGCGTGTCTTCGGCGGAGAGAACTCTTCGCCGGACGAACAAGGGGGGATGCACCCCCCTTGTCCCCCGAGGGGACTTTCCCCTCAAGGGGGATCGAGACCTTCGGGGCGCATATCCCCCCGCAAATCCATACCCGCCAGCCGTCCATTTATGCTCCGATTGTGGCAACGCCTGATACGTCGAACACCCATGATAGTGACAGCAGATCACCGGGGCGCGCCATGACCATGCCTTTCACGGCGCCCGCGTCCTATGTCGGCGGCGTGCACGCCGCGGGCGAACCCGACGCCGGGAGTCTGTGCTTCGTGTTCCAGCAGACTTTGCTGCTGGTCGCGGGTGACCCGCCGGGTAGGCAACTGCCCGACCACGAGGCGCTTGCCGCCTTGGCCGCTGCGCCGCTGCGCCGCCAGTATCTCGGCACACTCGGCGAGCGCCCCTGCTACGCCTTCGAGTATGGCGCCGACACACAGGCGCCGCAGGGCATGCTGTGGCAGGGGCTGCGCGCGCTGTACGGCAGGCTCGATGACGACCTGTTCGCGCTCGCCGGGCGCGCGCTGCAGTTCATCGACTGGGAGCGCACTCATCAGTTCTGCGGCCGCTGTGCCACGCCCACCCGCGCGCGCGGCAACGAGCGCGCACGCGAATGCCCCGCCTGCGGACTCGTTGTCTATCCGCGCATCGCGCCGGCGGTCATGTGCCTGATCCGGCGCGGACGCGAAATCCTGCTCGCGCGCTCGCCGCATTTTCCGCCCGGCATGTACAGCGCGCTCGCCGGTTTCGTCGAGCCGGGAGAATCGCTGGAGCAGTGCCTCGCGCGCGAGGTG
>CAZOTG010000134.1:0-5902 GCA_964582585.1 uncultured Chromatiaceae bacterium
GTTCGCGCACCTGCGTCGTCTGACTCACTTCTTCGGCGTGCACCCATTTGACCGCGACATCGCGCGGAGGCCTTTCCTGCAGCAACAATTCGGTCGCTTGCACGATCGGATTAGCATGAAAGCGCGTACGCATCGTTCCGCCGCGAAGCGTGTTCGCGATAGCGACCAGGCTCATCCCTTGATGGTGCGCCATATAGGCGCGCACGATGGCGACACTTTTGCCCTCCGGGATGCGCCCCGGCGTGTAGTCCAGTGCTTCGTACCAGCCGTATTGGCCACACCCCCCTACTTCGGCTAGGCGGGCGAAATTCCGCACCGCAGCGGCAGGATCGATCATGGATGCAAGTGCCGTCGCATAGGGCGCGACGACGACGTTTTCGCTGAGCCCTCGCTTTAGTCCGAGGCCGGGGACGCCGAAATTGGAATATTGATAGGTGAGCTCGAGATCGCGGAAGTTGTACGCGGACTCGGAAATTCCCCATGGAACTCCAAGTTGGGCGCCGTATTCGATCTGTCGTTTCACAACTAGCCGGGCAGTTTGATGCAACAGGCTTCCTTCGGGCTCGCGCATCACCAGTTCCGGCATCAAGTACTCGAACATCGATCCCGACCATGAGATCAGAGCCGAGCCACGGTCGATCGGGGTCACCGCACGCCCCAATTTGAACCAATGCTTCGGTGCAATATCGCCTTTGGCGATGGCAATGAAGCTCGCCAGGCGCGCCTCGGATGCAAGCAGGTCGTAGCAGCTTGGATCCAATGCACCTTCGGCGGACTGATAACCAATGGAGAGCAGCTGCCTTGCAGGGTCCAAAAGAAAGCCGAATTGCATCTCGTCAAACATTTTTCCGGCAAGCTCTTCGAGACTCGCAATTCGTCGCATGAGAGCTTGTGCGGTTGCCGCCGATTGTTCTAGCGCTGCAATGAGGCGGGAAATTTTGGCGACGTCATCATCAGCGAGGTTTGACGTGAGATCGGCTCTTTGTTGAACCAGTCTGCCAATCAATGCCTGACAGTGATCCGGCAGCTCACCTAGAGTCAGCGCGGGCGACAATAACGTGGCGTCAACGGTGAGCTGAATCCACGGGAGCAAACCGTCAACGTCGCGCTGATGGCACTGGACAGATGAGGCAACAGCCTCAGTCCAAGTCACCACATCGGCTACACCGGCAAGGTCACTATCTCTTTCCTCGAAAAGCGCTCGCGCGAGCTTAGGAAGCATCTCGCACTGTTGTTTCAGGTTCGACAACCGGACGGCAAAATCCGCCGGTGTTTCGGCAGGCGATTTCAATGATGCCGCGAGTGAATCGAGCGCGATTTGAAGCTGTTTATGAGCATTCTTCGAAATTCGGCGGTCGCTGCTCGGGGCGACCAGAGAGGCTTGAGCGAGTTTTACGGCGTCCGCGATTCCGGCAAGCGGTTCTGGGCCAATCACAGATGTCGCAATCATCTCCCGGCAGACACTGCGGAGCACAATCAGGTGCCCGGCCAAATTCCCGCTGTCGACCGACGAAATATATTTGGGCTCGAGCGGATGAAAATCATGGGTGTCATACCAATTGAAGAAATGACCGCGGAATCGCTCCAGCCGATCCATTGTACCAAGCGTTTCTTCTAGCCGGTCGATCGCCGCGGTGATGCCGAGCCAGCCGAAATCTCGCGCGGCAAGGATCGAGAGAAGATAGAGGCCTAGATTCGTCGGCGAGGTGCGGTGCGCCAAGACCGGTCGGGGGTCCTCCTGAAAATTGTCCGGCGGAAGCATATGATCTTCCGGCGTCACGAATGTTTCAAAAAAGTGCCAGGTACGCCGCGCCGTAAGGCGCAAGCTTTCGGTTTCCGTGTCCGACAGGGAGCTCTGGTCGGGGCGTGGCGACCGGCTCACCCACCATGCGATGGCCGGCGACAGCATCCAGGCTCCGACCAACGGAGCGGCAAACAACCAAAACTGATGACCGGCGTAAGCAACGGCAACGGCCGCGCATACAGCCAATGCGACGGCGCCGGCCATTCGCCGATAGAAGCCGACCAGTCTGAGTTCCCGATCGGAACCCGCCGCTGCGGCGGTCACCCACTCCAGCAATCCTCGCCGCCGATACAGCCTCGACCACGTCCGGACGATAGCGTCACCCATCAGCCAGGCCTGATGCGCGAGCAGTGCCACTTGCAGGCCGAACTGCAACAAGGCGATTCTGAGATCGAGACGAAGTGCGCGGAAGTGGCTGCCGGTCGTGATCCCAGAGCGGCGCGGAATCACGCGTGCGACTAAAGGCAGGAACGCAGTCAGCAGAAATGGAAGCAGAACGAAACCGCTCCAGAGCGAGGCGGCGACTGATGACAGCAGGAACCATCCGGTCACGAATGCGAGGAAACTTGCCGGGGCCGACAAAGTGCGGCGAAGATTGTCTATAAGTTTCCAGCGGCCAAGCGGCGGAATATCAGCGCGGCCAAAGCCGCCGCCAATCGCCGGCCTGCTACCAATGATCCAAGAAAGCAACTGCCAGTCGCCGCGCGCCCATCGGTGCTGGCGGGATGCGGCAACGTCGTAACGCGACGGAAAATCTTCAAAGACTTCGACGTCGGAGACCAGCCCGGCGCGGGCAAAAATGCCTTCCAGCAGGTCGTGGCTGAGAACCGAGCTTTCCGCGATCCGGCCTGCGAGAGCGGCCTCGAAGCTATCCACCTCGTAAATGCCCTTGCCGCTATAAGAACCCTCCTCGAACAGGTCCTGATAAACGTCGGAAACGGCTGCCGCGTATGGGTCGATGCCGGTCGGACTCGAGAACATGCGCTGATACACCGAGCCATCGCGCGCTGTGGGAAGCGATGGCGTCACCCGCGGCTGCAGCACGCCATAGCCCTCGACCACACGGCGACACACGGGATCAAGCTTGGGTCGATTGAGCGGATGCGCCATTTTCCCGATCAGGCGCTTGGCGGCTCCAATCGGAAGCCGCGTGTCCGTGTCCAAGGTGATGACGTAACGGACGTCCGGGGGTACGAGCGGTGGCCGGCCGCCGATCGCCACGAACGTGGTGTCCGTGGCGCCGCGGAGCAGCCGGTTAAGCTCATGCAATTTTCCGCGTTTGCGTTCCCATCCGATCCACTTGCCCTGACCCTCATTCCAGATCCGTCGCCGATGCAACGAAAGAAACCGAGGCCCGTCTAGTGCCGGTCCGTAACGCTCATTAAGGCGGTCGATCCCCTCAATCGCCGCACTTAAAAGCTCATCGTCGCCTACCGCGCTCTCGGTTAACGAGTCGGTCCAGTCCGACAGGAGCGCAAACCGGATATCGCCATCCGGGCTGGCAAGATAATGAATTTCCAATCGCTCGATGAGTTCATCGATTGCCGCGCTGCTCGTAAGCAGTGTCGGCATGACGACGATGGTGCGGAATTCGCTCGAAACACCATCGCGCAGCTCGAGCCCGGGAAGCACGGCAGGGCCGAACCGATCTGTGACCGCGCGGTTCACCAGCGTGATCGCCGCGTCCACCGAAATAAAGAGGCCCAGGAACGCCAGCGGCAGGAAAAGCGATCCATCAGTGCTTGCCAAACTGACTGCGAGCAATGCCAGCGCGAGAAGAAGTCCCGCAACGAACGCGACAGCCACGAGATAGCCTGTAATCCCAACCGCGGCGCTCGCGCGGACCAGCCAATCCTTCATCGGAGCGCGAAAGCCAAGCTGCTTTTCAAACGCTCGACGTCCTTGTCCGATCAGGTAATAACCGGGATCCCGCCGGCGCGGATCCGGTTCAGCCGTTCCGGTATTCCGGCCGGCGTCAGCATGTTTTGCAATGAAGATAGTTTTTTGGGCGACATCGATTTCCGAGTGGCCCGAACCGCGCGCAAGCTCCTCGATAGCGCGGCGATACCGATCGCGCGTCGGAAAATCCATGTTGGCGAAGTCACTGCTCGCCCGTAGCTCTTCGTCGACCAGACTGACGCTTTCGAAGAAATCCGCCCAATCAAGCTCGGATATGAGCCGCATGCTGGTGACTATATTGCGGACGGTGACGTTGGCCGCGCCCTGCCTGCGGTGCTCTTCGTACACGATTTCATCGGCGTTTGTGCCCTGCGAACTCAGGCGCTCGTCCAGCCACAGAAGCGCTGGCGTCGTGGCAGGATCTTCATTGCGCAATCTCTGGACGAGCTGAACCGCGAAAGATCGTGTGAGCGGAAAATGTTTATATGGTCGCAGCGCGAGGGCAGTCGATTCAGGAGACCTGATCCCTGCACCGAGCAGACGCTCGGCCAATGCATCAGCGGCATCGCGCGATGTCTGACTCGCCACGATCAGATCGGCCAAGCGACGTAAATTCTCCACGAGCACGATGCGAATTGTAATTGCGAGAGCCCAAAGCTCGCCGATTGTTAGCGGTTGAACGCGCTGATAGGCCAATACGAAGCGTCGAAGCATCTCCGCTTCAAAACGGCTGTCCGTATGTGCAACAAAAGCCCAGGCTATTTCGAAGATCCGCGGATATCCCTTGAACGGGCCTTGGGCCAGCTTTGGCAGTTGACGGTAATAACTTGGTGGAAGATCGGTTTGGATTTCACGGATCTCATCTTCCGCGAGATGAAAATTATCGATCAGCCATTCAGCCGCAGGGGTAATGGGTCGCTTGTCCGCAATTGCGCCTGCGATGGCACGATAAGCGTCAAGAAGGGCCTCATCGTTGTCGCGAACCCGTTTCGCAAGTGGCCGTCCTCTTTCCGGTTGTGAACTGACGGACTGAGCCGCAGCCAGGCTCTCGGCGTGCTGTTCAAGGCGCTCGACGCTGAAAAGCTCTTCGCGGATTGCCTTCTCATGGGCCCAAGATGGAACCGATAACATCCTTGGTAGAAGCCTTGCGAACTGGCTGCGCAAATGTACCTCGCACCCTCGAAAATCAGTGATATTGACAGGGTACTTGAGAAGCGGGAGGATTAGGATTGGCTTTGCAGTCTGTATGTTCCCATATAGTCACGATCACCGCGGGCGCATCGTGCGATTCGGTGTTTTATTGAGACTTTTGGCGCACCAACGCAGGCGTGCCAACCGGCAGGACGGCCGTGAAAACTTTGACGTACAACGAACGCGCGGAAAGGCTGCGGTCTCGGCGCATCACGTCGCTGATCGCTCAGGCCGGCACCGTGGGCAGCCGCAGCAACCGCTAGTCTGGCCATTCGCGGCTTACTGGAAGGCCATTTAATGCATGCCACCGATCCGATCGTGACGTTTGTTCTAGTTCTCGTGATTGGTATCTTGGCCGGCGCCTTATTCGATCGGCTGGCGGGCCCCTCCTGGCTCGCCCGCCAATTTGCCGGATCGACCCGCGGCATCGTGACGAGTGCGCTTGTAGGTGTTGCGGGTGCGTTCGTCGGCTATCACATCGCTGTGCTGCTTTCGCTCGGCGCCGGGCTGGTAACGTCAATCATCGCAGCAACAATCGGTGCGACTACGGTGCTGTTCGCTTGGCGGCTGGCTAAGTAACGGAATACCGCACCAGAAAAGGGGGCTGCTATGCTTTCGCTTTTAATCGGGATTCTGGTCATTTGCGTCGTCGGCGCAATTTGTTTTTGGGCCATCGAAAAGTTCGTCAGGGACGGTCGTCTGGCTTATCTTCTCAAAATACTTGTGGTGTTGATCTGCGCGGGGGCGATCCTTCAGCGCGTGCTACCGCTGGCCGGAATTAATTGGCTTTAGCCACGGCGCACGACGATGCCAGCAATCTCCATGATATGCATCGTTTGTTAAGACCCTACGTTTGCAATTGGCCCAAAGCGGACATGTTGAATGCGCCGCCCGATGTCCGCTAGTGGGGGCGAAGCGGACATGGCCCGGACCTGACGAAATGTCCGCTTTGACCGAAAACGGACATTGATCCTGAGCTGCCATCAAGTTGACCAAGATCAATGCGTC
>CAZOTG010000135.1:0-5895 GCA_964582585.1 uncultured Chromatiaceae bacterium
TATCAGCGTCGCCCCTATATTTGGCACTCATACGGTGCCGGCGCGGGCCAAGCTGGTAATTTCCGTTGCCTTAACAATGATGGTGGCACCCATCCTACCGAAGATGAAGTATGTTGAGCCGCTGTCTTTTGACGGATTCATCGTCGCCTTTCATCAGTTTCTTATAGGGATCGCAATAGGATTCATGATAAGTCTGGTATTCAGTGCGTTGATTACGGGTGGTCAGACCATTGCCCAGCTTATGGGCCTGGGTTTCGCCTCCATGATGGATCCGCAGAACGGCGTATCTGTTCCCGTAGTCGGACAGTTCTATACGATTTTGGCGACTTTGATATTCCTGGTATTGAACGGTCATCTCCTCCTGGTTGACGTGCTGGTTTCAAGTTTTCAGACCCTGCCTATTGGAGAATATGGGATGGATCCTGAAAAAATATGGCAGATGGTGTTGTGGAGCAAATGGGTGTTCATAGCGGCAGTGGTGATTGCATTGCCGGCCTTAACGTCATTGTTGCTGGTAAATATTGCCTTCGGAGTGATGACCAGGGCTTCGCCGCAGTTGAATATTTTCGCCGTCGGCTTTCCGATCACCATTTTGCTGGGATTCATCGTCATCCTCATCTCACTTTCATACTTTATTCCGAAGATACAGCAATTATTCGATCAGGCATTTTATTTTATCAATAACACCTTGATTACGAAGGTATAGATATGGCGCAGGAATCAGCCCAAGAACGAACAGAAGAGGCTACTCCCAAACGCGTACGTGAAGCGCGGGAAAAGGGGCAGATAGCGCGCTCTAGGGAGCTGACGACTTTTTCCCTCTTGATTATGGCGGGCGTAGGCATCCTGTTGCTGGGTGGGCATGTCGTCGATGTAATTCTGACAAGCATGCGTGATAACTTTCAACTCAGTAAAGCAGAGATATACGACTCGTCCAAGCTGCCCGCGCTATTGCTCAAAGAGGCTATTAATTCTCTGTGGGGCCTGGCCCCCCTTTTGCTGATACTGGTGGTGGTGGCATTGCTGGCGCCGATGGCGCTAAGTGGCTGGACCTTCAGCGCTGAAGCGCTGTCGTTTAAATGGGAGCGCATTGATCCCATCAAGGGCATCAAAAGGATATTTTCATGGAAGAGTGTCGTCGAGATCGTTAAGGCATTAGCCAAGTTCGGGCTTATCGCGATAGTGGCCTGTTTTTTCATGTGGCAGTTGCGCGATCAGCTGATTAGCTTGGGCGATGCCGATTTTCTGGTGTCCATCCAGAAATCCGGAGAAATACTGACGTGGGCGTTCGTCGCCATAAGCGCGCCACTACTTCTGGTAGTGGCAATCGATGTGCCATTTCAATTGTGGGATCACGCCAAGCAATTGCGTATGTCACGCCAGGAGATCAAAGATGAAAATAAGGAAACCGAGGGAAATCCAGAGGTACGTGGTCGTATTCGCTATATTCAGAGGGAACTCGCCCGCAGGCGGATGATGTCGGATGTGCCGCGGGCCGACGTGATCATCACCAATCCCACGCATTATGCAGTGGCGCTTAAATACGATCAGTCCAAGATGAGGGCGCCCGTCGTGGTCGCCAAGGGCATGGATCTGATTGCCTTGCAGATACGCAGTGTGGCGGGTGTTTACAAAATTCCCATCGTATCCTCGCCCGCATTATCACGTTCTATTTATCACAGTACCTCGTTGAATAAGGAGATACCGGCGGGATTGTACATGGCCGTCGCGCAGATATTGGCCTACGTATACCAGCTCAAGGCCAATCATAGGGCAAGTTATAAGGAAAATGTCGTATTCGACGATGTGCCCATACCGGATGATTTACGGAGAGATGCATAGTGGGCAGGCTGTGCATCAGCCTGTGGTTGATATATATCAATATATAGGAAAGCGGCTATGAGTCAGGCAACTGCTGTTATGGACGTGCGACGCATCATCAAGATGGGTTTGGGCGCACCTCTATTATTGTTGGTGATGCTGGCCATGATGGTCGTCCCATTGCCGCCGTTTCTGCTGGATGTATTCTTTACATTCAACATCTCCCTGTCGCTGGTTGTCCTGCTGTCTGGTATCTATGCCAAGAAGCCGCTTGAGTTCGCCGCGTTTCCTACGGTGCTGCTGATAACGACCTTGCTGCGATTGGCGTTGAATGTGGCCTCGACCAGGGTGGTGCTGTTGGAGGGGCATACCGGTACTGATGCGGCCGGCCATGTGATCGAGGCCTTCGGCGAATTCGTCATTGGCGGGAATTACACCGTCGGCTTTGTGGTCTTCGCGATTTTAGTGATTATCAATTTCGTGGTGGTGACTAAGGGTGCCGGAAGGATCTCTGAGGTGTCCGCACGATTTACCCTGGATGCCATGCCCGGAAAGCAAATGGCCATCGATGCAGACCTGAATGCCGGGCTCATCAATCAGGCCGACGCGCGAACCCGGCGCGAGGAGGTGGCCCGGGAAGCCGATTTCTATGGAGCTATGGACGGTGCCAGCAAGTTTGTCAGAGGGGATGCCGTTGCCGGCATTTTAATCTTGTTTATCAACATATTTGGTGGATTGGCCGTCGGTCTGCTACAGCATGGCATGAGTATCGGGGATGCCATGCACAATTATACTCTGCTGACGGTGGGTGACGGACTTGTCGCGCAAATTCCATCGCTGGTGCTGTCTACGGCCGCGGCCCTATTGGTGACGCGCGTATCCCGTTCCGAGGATATGGGTCAGCAAATAATATCTCAGATGTTCGACAGCCCCAGGCCCCTGATTGTGACTTCGGGTATTTTGACCACCATCGGGCTGATCCCCGGCATGCCGAACTTCATTTTCATCACCCTTGCAGCTTGTTCGGGAGGCGCGGCCTATATCATCTCACTGAGGAAGAAAAAGCAGACCGAAATCGTCCCCGTCGCCGAGCATCATGAACCCACACCCGAGCAGAAGGAGCTGGGCTGGGACGATGTCATGCCCGTGGATACCATTGGCTTGGAGGTGGGATATCGGCTGATTCCCTTGGTCGACAAGAATCAAGGAGGTCAGCTGATGACGAGGATCAAAGGGGTCAGAAAGAAGTTAACCAATGAGCTAGGCTTCTTAATTCCTTCTGTACATATCAGGGACAATTTGGATTTGTCACCCAACGCCTATCGCATCTCGTTAATGGGGGTGACAGTGGGTGAATCGGATGTTCATCCGGATAGAGATCTCGCTATAAATTCGGGACAGGTATACGGAAAATTAGAGGGGATCCCCGGCAAGGATCCGGCATTCGGTTTGGATGCCGTCTGGATTGAGCCGGCTTTGCGCGATCAGGCTCAGACCATGGGATATACGGTGGTCGATGCCAGCACGGTAGTGGCGACGCACCTTAGCCAGCTGTTGCAAGATCATGCCCATGAGATTCTGGGCCGCGAGGAAGTACAGCAACTGCTGGACGGCTTGGGCAAGGTGTCGCCGAAGCTGGTGGAAGATCTGGTGCCGGATACCCTATCCATGGGAGTGGTATTGCAGGTGTTGCGCAACCTCCTGGAGGAGCGTGTCCCGATCCGCGATATGCGGACGATCGCTGAAACCTTGGCGGCCCAGGGTCGGCAGAGTCAAGACTCCGCCGTTCTTACCTCGGGAGTACGCGTGGCCTTGTCTAGATTAATATATCAACAAATCAATGGATTAGAAAACGAGCTCGCCGTGATAACGCTGGATCCATCGCTGGAACAGATATTGCAAAACACCTTGCAGACCACGGGCGAGAATGAGCCGGTGTTCGAACCGGGGTTGGCAGAACGCATCCACCGGTCCTTGGTAGAGGCGGCACAGAAGCAGGAGATGAGCGGCCAACCAAGCGTACTACTGGTATCCGCGGCCTTGAGGCCGGTGCTAGCGAAATTTGTGAGAAGGACCATTCCGAATCTGCATGTCCTGTCTTACAACGAGTTGCCGGACAATAAGAGGATCAAGATGGTGGCGAGTATCGGAGGAAGATGAGTGAGCGACGCGTCCTCGACGAGCGCGTAGCAAACTAAAGATTATAAAAGCAGCATTCCAGTGTGGGGCCAGTGATGAAGATAAAAAAATTTATTGCACCGGATATACGCAGAGCCATCAGGATGGTGCGTGAAGAGCAGGGACCCGATGCGGTAATTCTATCCAATCGACGTGTAGAAGATGGAGTCGAAATCGTATCAGCCATCGATTATGACGAGGCACTGTTTAATGCGACTCAAGCGGCTTCGGAAGATGCCAATGATTCGAAGCAAAACAATACGAATGACTACGTGGCAGGAAGGCAATCACCCGGTCTGAGTTATTCCCATATCCAATCTGAGTCCGTCGCAAATGAAATTGCGGCTAATCCCCTTAAAGAACAAAACCAAATCCAGGAATCCATGTTGTCCGCCATGCGCGAGGAGCTGAAGTATCTGCGCAACATAGTGGAGACGCGATTTTTCGACATGGAGTGGATCAACTATTCTCAAAACAATCCCGTAAGTGCGGAGCTCATCAAGAGATTGCTGAATTGCGGTATCTCTCCAAAATTGGCCCGCGATATCGCCAAGGAAATGCCTCATGCCAGCAATGTAGAGGACGTGTGGGATAGCGCGCTGAGCAACCTGGCGGGCCGCATCCGGCTCGCCGATGACGATATCGTCGACAAGGGCGGCATTGTGGCCCTGGTCGGCCCGACAGGTGTGGGTAAGACGACGACCGTGGCCAAATTGGCCGCGCGCTATGCGCTGAGGCGCGGGGTTCGTCATGCGGCGTTGATTACCACCGACAATTATCGCGTCGGCGCCCACGAGCAATTAAGGACATATGGGCGCCTTTTGGATATCCCCATGCGCAGTGCCTCGAGCAGGGAGGAGTTGCAGGAGCAGATCGACGATCTCCTCAATAAGGATTTGATACTTATCGATACGGCGGGGATGAGCCAGCGGGATATGCGCATCTCGGAGCAATTATCCGTGTTGAGGGAGTCCAAGGCCAACATTAAGGTTTATTTGGTGATTGCTGCAACCGGTCAAATAGGCGGTATAGAGGAAGTCATCAATGTCTTTAGCGACGTCGATCTGGATGGATGCATTCTCACCAAGATCGATGAGACGACGAGTATCGGCCCAGCCGTGAGCGCGATAATCGCTCAGAATCTGCCAGTTGCCTATATCAGCGACGGGCAAAGGGTGCCGGAGGATCTCCATCTAGCCAGAGCAGACAAACTTATTAATAAAGACAATTTTAATATGCATCAAAGCAAAGAGAGCACTGCTGAAGAAATAATGCAATTTATGATGGGAAGGACAGCGAAGAATGCTCACTAATTATAAGCTGGATCAGGCCGCCGGGCTGCGTAGAATGACTAATCCCCGTCCTGTAAAGGTGATTGCGGTCGCGAGCGGTAAGGGTGGTGTGGGTAAGACCAACGTCTCTGTAAACCTCTCCATGGCACTGGCCCAGAGCGGTAAAGATGTGCTGCTGATGGATGCGGATTTGGGGTTGGCCAATGTAGACGTTCTATTGGGTCTTCGCGCCAAATACACATTGTCGGACGTAATCGATGGTTCGCGTGCCTTGGAAGAGATCATTGTCCGCGGTCCGGAGGGCCTGAAGATCATCCCTGCATCTTCCGGCATACAGAGCATGGCCGAGCTCAACACCATGGAGCACGCGGGGCTGATAAGGGCCTTTAGCGAGCTGAGCAATAGTATCGATATTCTGATTATCGATACCGCCGCCGGGATATCGGACAGTGTGGTAACTTTCACTCGTGCCGCGCAGGAGGTCATCATTGTGGTATGCGACGAGCCAACCTCCATCACGGATGCCTATGCCCTGATCAAGGTCCTCAACAAGGATCATGGGGTACGCCGCTTCCGAGTCATCAGCAATATGGTACAGGGGGCC
>CAZOTG010000136.1:0-1670 GCA_964582585.1 uncultured Chromatiaceae bacterium
GCAGACGCCGGGGCGATGGCGCCGCCCATGGAGATCGGGGAGAGTCGTATTCGGGTTCAGGTCAGCATCGCTTATGAAATAGAATAAGCGCGGCCAATATCTGAACGAGTTACAATTGACAGAATCGTAAGGTGGGTCAATACATCCCTTGACGGTTTAATTTTCGGAATATAATATTACACTCCATTGAACTGACATCAGATTTCCAGAGATATTGAGCAGTGCACACAAGTTTCGAATCGATATTTGCATTAATAGGGGCGATATACTGAGAGTAAGTAGTAATTTGGCAAATAATTTAAAAAATTTATGGCGAAGCATCTTTTTCAAAGGCATCACATACTTTATGTGTCACCATTTGAAATTCCAGAGTTGCATTGTAAGGCATATTTTGCCCAGAGCTTCTTTCATGATATATTTTCCTTGTATTAACATTAATTAGGAAGCCATCAACATCAACAGGCTCACTATAAGATCCGACATATATATAATAAGTAAGGATGGCATCTACATGTAATTTTTTGCCGATATTGCAGATCAAATCGACATTAGGTGTAAATGATGAAGAGGTATTTGTTCTGATCCACAGGTTTTCAAGAGTCGTCTTGTTCAGGATTTCATCACTGATTTTCTTAGTCTTTATTTTTTTGAGGTCATAGTAAGAAAATTCGGGGATAAATATCTTATCGGCTTTTATGGCCTTATTCAGGGCATATTCATTTTCCGCTCTAATTGAAGTCTCAGAATCACCGTATGTTCTAAAGTTAACCAATTTCCATGGAAAAATGGCTAGCTTAAAACCGGATTCTTTATGCATCTGTGAAGTTGTCTGAGGGATGTCAACTAACGTATTCTTTTCTGGTTCCTCAATAAGTCGCTGATTTTCAATCTCACTTTTTTCTTCTTTCTGTTTTTCACTATAGTGATCATTATCTTCCACCTTTGGTTTCCTTTCTTTAGGTGGAACAATAGTACCATATAAGCCATAATCAAGAATAATGTCATTTTCAGTTTCTATATCTTTTAGAATCACCGATATTTTCCATCCATTTAAGCTATTTAAATCCTCAGGTACCGAAAAAAAGGTCAGGCCTTCCGTCTCACTGCCACAATTTAGATTTCCGCATTTAAGCATACGTGATTCATAATCGGCTTGAATCTTCTCATTTGTATTTGAAACATTTACCAAACTGGGTATAGCACCTAAGAGGCCAAAGGCAACAGCCCACCCTGCTGTTCTCCAATAACTCTTTTTTGCTTTATCTATTACTTGATCATATGACATAATGGGGATTTTAACACCTGTTGGATCAATCAGATTGATTCTATCGGCGTTTAACACAAGAGTTCTCGGATATGAGTTGTTTTTTAGATTAATCTGGACTGGCAGCAAGCCATATTGAAGCAAGTCATCATCAAAATAAGTTACCATCTCTGATTTTAAGTGAAAGCATTTTGCCATAAGGGTGACCCCTTCATTGTCAATTTTGTTTTCCTGCGCTCTTAAGTCATAAGATAAGTTCGGCTGACGAGCGGCTTTATGGGTGGCACAACTTGTTAATAAGACCAAACTAAAACAAAGAATAAAAAGGTTTCTTAATTTCATTTGAACTCCTTTTGGGCCCTTTTTGTATTTTTATTTGGTTTTAGTGTGTCATCTGATATATTGA
>CAZOTG010000136.1:1680-5892 GCA_964582585.1 uncultured Chromatiaceae bacterium
AATTGCGGACTATTTGATTTTCAACCTCAGACGCCTGTTCAATGCCTGGCGCGTTATTCCCAGGCTCAATGCCGCAATGGACTGATTGCCATCCGCCCTTTTCATGGCTTCATCAATGAGGAGTTGTTCCGTCTGTTTGAGTGTTGGTAATTGCTCGGAAAAAGACAGTAAAACCTTCTTCTCTTTGAGCAGCTGTTTTGATTCTGTTTCAAATGAAGGATGCTTTTGATAGATATGAGACTTGAAGCTTTCCATGGAAAGCTTACCGAATTTATGACTGCTGACCGCATTGAAAACCATGGATTCCAGTTCTCTGATGTTTCCAGGGAAATGATAGGTCGAAAGCAGGATGGTCAGTTCCTCAGGCGGCGTAGGTTTCTTCTTGTCCAGGGTTTTGGATGCCTTTTCCAAAAAGTGCTCAACAAGAATAGCCAGATCCTCCAGACGCTCACGAAGGGCTGGGACATGGATATGATGGTAGAAAAGCCTGTAGTAAAGGTCCTTGCGAAATCTGCCGGACGATTTCAGCCCATCGAGGTCCTGATTGGTGGCAACAATTATTCGGGCGTTGGATCCCTTTGCAACATCGGAACCGAGAGGGAAAAAATCTCCATCTTGTAGAAGCCGCAAGAGTTTTACCTGTGATGGAGCACTCAGATCACCGATCTCATCTAAAAAAAGTGTTCCTCCTGACGCTTGTTCTATCAAGCCGCTACGGGCCTGCTCTGCGCCGGTAAAGGCACCTTTCTTATGCCCAAAAAGCGTATCCGAAAAAACATTATCATCCAAACCCGCCACATTTACAGGGATAAAATCGCCCTCTCGATGGCTTAAAACATGGACCGCTTTGGCCACCAACTCCTTGCCGACACCGGTTTCTCCGGTAATCAGTACCGGCCGCGGGCTTTTAGAAATCGCCTCAACGTATTGAAAGATAGATCGCATACCGGCACTGTTTGTCACAATCTTCGAAAAAGCCCCAGGATGTTCTATCTTGTCGGACAGAACATGGGCTTTTAACAATCTGTTCTCTTTTTGCAATTCACGGAGTTCCAAGGCCCGTCTTACGCCGCTGACAAGGCGACTTTTTTCAACAGGCTTAACCATGTAATCAAATGCTCCGTGTTTCATGCATTTTACGGCGGTTTCCACATCGTTTGCTCCTGTAATAACGATGACAGGAACTTCGGGGAAATCGCTGTTTACCTTTAGAAGCAGTTCTTCACCAGACACATGTGGCATTCTCAAATCGAGAAGCATGACTTCAACGTCCCGACTGGAAAGCGTCGGCATCACATCACGGCTATCCTGACAACGGATAAAATGATTCATATTTGCAGAACGAAGCGCAATTTCAAAGCTATCCAAAGCCAGCATTTCGTCATCTACCAAAATGACTGGGAATTCAGGGTATACAGATTCTTTCATTCTATTATCCCTTTCAATGTGTTGTTTTTTTCTTGAACGGGCAAAACAATTTTGGCTGTTGTTCCCTTCCCGACACTCGAGTCAAAAATCATTCGACCGCCGTGTCCCTCCACAATTTTTGAAGAAATTGATAAACCCAGTCCAGTGCCTCCTGAATCATGCTTGGTGGTAAAAAACGGGTCCGTAATCTGCGACAAATTTTCGGAAGGAATTCCAATACCCTCATCCCGAATTTCAATCACAATACTTTTCATCTCTCCATCGAAATACGTTGAAATAAAAATGCCTTTACTGGGTCTATTTAAGGCCTGGCAGGCATTTTGGATCAAATTGACAAATACCTGTTCGAGCCTTTGGAAATTACCGGTCAGCGATGGTAAATCCTTGCCGTATTCTACCGAAAAACGATCTGTGGATTTGTTTATCATATTCGAAATAAGTGAAATGGCAGATTGTAAAACAGCATTAATATCCACAGATTGTTCTGCCTCGGAAATATCCTTTCGTACGAAATTCTTCAAGTCCTCAACGATTTGCATGATACGTTTGGACCCATTCAATATTCCAGAGAACAATACCGGTATCTTTTCACGCATCTCGGTGTATTTCATGCCCCCTATCATAAAATCACCATTCTCCGTGTAGTATTCCTCAAGGATTGGCAGAGCACTTTCCCATGCTTCTTGCAGTGTGGGCGTATTTAGCCGAATAAAATTGTTGGGATTGTTTATCTCATGCGCTACACCAGAAACCAGTGTACCCAGTGCCACCATTTTGCTTGCTTGAAAAAGCTGCTCTTGATGCAATCTTTCCTGTTCTTGAGCCCGCTTACGCTCGGTAATGTCACGACCGACACCCCGAAAGCCGATGGGTTCACCTTTTGTATCATAGATTAGTGCTACAGAGGTCTCGATAAACTTCTTTGTTCCGTCCTTTCCCATGGTTTCCCAATCGTATGCCAGAGCGGGTTTACCCGTTCGGTAAACTTCGTTAAAAATATTAAATACTTTTTCAGCGGTATCTTCAGTCATAAACTGACGATCGTTCATGCCGATCAATTCATCTTGAGAATAACCGAGATGTCTGCGCAGGGCCGGATTGACAAAGGTCAAATTCCCGGCCAGATCGACTTCCCAATATCCGTCTTCCATGCTGTTAAGAATGGTTTTATATTTCTTATCACTTTCGTACAAAGCCTCCTCGGCCTGCACACGATTGATAATTTCTTCTCTGTACGCATGGTATGTCTCTTTCAATTCCTTATACTGTACCTCGGCATTTTCAAAGGCTTTTGTCAATCGAAGTGAAAGAAGAAATGCCTGTGAAAAAATAAAAATAAAAAGGCCCAAAGGTGCAAAGTATCCGGTCTGTATTATTGCTTCAGCGTGCATCATGTCATTTGTGGCTGAAAAAGCCAAAACGATGAACCCAAGGAGAAAAATAAACGCCCCGTCTCTTTTTCTGATTGAAGCAACTACGAGCACATAAAGACAGTATATAGTTATGATGATGGTGAGAATTTGATATATTGGGAGTGTGTATGAGAAAATTCGTGCCGGCGTAAAGAGTACGATGCATGAAAAAGCAAGCCCGATAGCAACAATCAGGTGCAGGATTCGCTTTGAAATTTCCTGGGGAAAAAAGGATTGAACAAATAGTACAAATGCAGGAACTGAAAGATAAAAAGAAAGATATTCCATTTTGATGAGCACTTCCCAGGGAATGTTTGGGAAAAAATGAATGATATACCTTTCACCAGTGGACAGAAGTCTTAACGTAACTAGAAAACAGAAAACACTAAAATACAGAAATGTGCGATCCTTTTTTTTGAGCGTAAAGAGACAAAGATGATACAATGCCATAATGAAAATACTGCCGAATAGGAAGAGATCAAAGCCGAGCTCGTTCTCCTTGATTCTTTGAATTTCTTTTTCTTCCCCTAACCGGATAACTTCCCAGGGGCCCCCCCGTCTGTGATGAAAATTTGATATCTGAAGAATAAGCTCGATTTGGTTTGTTTCGATCTTGCAATCAATGATTTGAGGGAAATACCGAGGAACCGTCGTTTCACGATCTTTTCCAGCGATCCCAATTGAACTTACTTTTTGACCGTTCAGAAAAAGGGTATATGCGGTATTAATGCTTAATAATTTTAGCGCAAGGTGTTCCTCTTTTTCGTGCAAGAGAATTTTCAATCGGTATGTAGCGTATCCTTCTCCGTGAATCTCTTTTCCGTTTATTTCATAACCTTTCCAAAACCCAGGCACTTGGATGAATCCTGTTTTTTGAGTCAGAGTGGGTCCAATAAAATCCGACGGTGATAGTTGTTGTTTCCAGTAGAATTCATACTCACCGGAAAGGTCTACGGCGCCATCGATTTTAAAATTCCAATCGGTTAGATCGAGGATACCTTTAATTGCTTTTGGAGGAGTCTTTTCTTGAAAATTATGATTGCACGCACCCAAAAATAAAAAGAAAACGCCCGTCAAAATTAAAAAAGATTTATGAAAATTAGATCTCATGATCGGATATTTGCTTAAGTTGGATAAAATATTCTATGGATACCTATTCGATCTTCAAGAAATTTTGAAATCCATATTTGAGGCGAAAAAGAACTCTATATAAAAATACAGGCTCATTATCAGAGATATATCCTCTAAATTAATACCATTATAGATTGTCTATGTAAATCGTAAATATGACTGCCAATACGCGCTTAAAGAATATTGTTTTTTGGTAACATCCCGATAGGTACTTACAATGATCAGCAACATTTGCTGCTTA
>CAZOTG010000137.1:0-5882 GCA_964582585.1 uncultured Chromatiaceae bacterium
GGGTGCCAGGTAACGCCTGGGGGGCGTGAGCCCACGGAAAGTGCCACAGAAAATACACCGCCGATGTCCCGCATGGGGCAGGTAAGGGTGAAAAGGTGCGGTAAGAGCGCACCGCGCGGGTGGCAACACGTCGCGGCATGGTAAACCCCACCCGGAGCAAGGCCAAATAGGGGGACTTAGCGTGGCCCGCGTTGTCCCCGGGTAGGCCGCTGGAGGTGTGCGGTGACGCACATCGCAGACGAATGGCTGTCCACGACAGAACCCGGCTTATCGGCCGGCTCCTTTTTTCTCCCCCGCCGGGGCGTGATATTTCTTAAACCATCTCCGAAGGTCTCTTTCTCAAGCCCCTGATTTAGAGCAACTCTTATTTTCGACGCACCTCACTTTTCGGCTCGGCTTGTTCGCCTAAGTCACTGTCAATTAAGCAGGAATCGTGGAAATTTTCCCCTAAATTTTCTTGACACAGGGCCGTAACGCTACCTATAGTGTTTGGAAGTGGGGCAAAGTGGGTTTTTGTGGAATTCTGGTGGAGGGAGGGGACGGGTTGTTTCGCGGGGTCAATCCACTCAATTTGGATGCCAAAGGCCGCCTGGCGATGCCGGTTAAGTACCGGGATCGTCTCCAGGAGTCCTGCCGCGGCCAATTGGTGCTGACCGTCGATCGCGACCGTTGCCTGTTGGTCTACCCCCTCCCGGAATGGGAAGAAATCGAGCGCAAACTGGTCAAACTCCCCAGCTTCAACGAACGGTCGCGGCGCCTGCAGCGTCTGTTGATCGGGCACGCCACCGAGGTGGAGTTGGACGGCGCCGGCCGGATCCTGTTGCCGCCCCCCTTACGTGAATTCGCCGATCTCGACAAGCGGGTGGTGTTGATCGGGCAAGGCAATCGATTCGAGTTGTGGAACGAGGGAACGTGGGAAGAGCGCCGTGAGAAGTGGTTGACGGAAGATGACAGCGATCAGCCGTTGCCGGCGGAACTGGAATCACTTTCCCTCTGACGTTGATGGTCGATACGCACGCCCATCACCCGGTGATGCTGCAGGAGGTGATGGAGGCACTGCACGTAGACGCCGCGGGCGTGTATGTGGATGCGACCTTCGGCCGAGGTGGGCATGCCGCTGAGATTTTGCAGCGGCTGGGTGTTGAAGGACGCCTCATCGCCATTGATAGGGATCCGCGGGCGGTGATGGTGGCCAGGGAGCGGTCGGCGAGGGACCGCCGCTTTACCGTTTATCAGGGTACGTTCGCCATGTTGGAGTACTTCGCAGAGGCCGCGGCGGTGTCGGGCAAGGTGAACGGGGTGTTGTTCGACCTCGGTGTTTCGTCGCCCCAGTTGGATGCGGCGGAGCGGGGATTCAGTTTCTTGCGCGAGGGACCACTGGATATGCGCATGGATCCTACCCAAGGTGAAAGTGCCGCCGAGTGGCTGGCGCGCGCCGCGGAGGCCGATATCGCATACGTGCTCAAAAGCTATGGCGAAGAGCGCTACGCCAAGCGCATCGCCAGGGCGATCGTTCAGGCAAGGGAGGCGGCCCCCATCGCCACCACCACGCAATTGGCGGAGATCGTGGCCGTTGCCAACCCCGCCTGGGAGCGGGACAAGCATCCGGCGACCCGCGCCTTTCAGGCGATTCGCATCCACATCAATCGTGAGTTGGAGGAATTGCAGCAGGGTTTGCCACAGGCCTTGAAGGTGCTGGCGCCCGGCGGGCGTCTCGCCGTCATCAGCTTTCATTCCCTGGAGGACCGTATCGTCAAACGTTTCTTGCGCGATGAGGCGCGGGGCGGTGATTTTCCGCCGGGCATGCCGGTGCCGGCGACGGCCTTCAAACCCACCCTGCGCATAATCGGTAAGCCCGTCTATCCCGGTGACGCGGAGGTGGCGGCCAATCCCCGTGCCCGCAGTGCCGTCCTCCGGGTGGCGGAAAAGCTATGAGACCGAAGTCTGCTCCGCAAACTGCTCGAGTTCCGGTCCGGACCCTAAGCGTGTTGCTGGTGTTGGTGACGGCGTCCGCCCTCGGGGTGGTATACGCCAAACACCAAACCCGCAAGCTATTCGTGGAACTGCAGACCCTGCAGAAGGCCCGCGATGCCATGGACATCGAATGGGGCCAGTTGCAGTTGGAGCAGGGCACCCTGGCGACCCATGGCCGGGTAGAGGAGACGGCGGGCGCCAAGTTGGGCATGGTAATCCCCGAGGCGAATCAAGTGGTGATCTTGCAGCCATGAGAATCAGAAAGGACGCAACGCACTATCGGGGACGCCGGATCTTCCTGCTCAGCGTGATGCTGGTGGCGGTGGGGCTACTGGTGTGTCGAGCAGTGGATCTGCAGTTGTTTCATCAGGCCTTTCTACAGGAGCAGGGCGACGCCCGTTCCCTGCGAGTGGTGAGCATTCCCGCCCATCGCGGCATGATTACCGATCGCAACGGCGAGCCGTTGGCCATCAGCACCCCCGTGGATTCCATCTGGGCCGACCCTCAGGAATTGCAGGGGGCCTCGGCGCAGTGGCCGCGTCTCGCTAAACTGCTGGACTCGGATGTGCGTCGGATCAAGGAACGTTTGAAGGAAAACGCCAGCCGCGAGTTCGTCTATCTCAAACGCCATGTGCCGCCGGCCCTGGCGGAGCAGGTGATGGCACTGGATATCCCCGGTGTATTTTCACAGCGGGAATACCGCCGTTATTACCCCGCTGGTGAAGTGGCCGGTCACGTGCTGGGCTTCACCAACGTGGACGATGTGGGGCAGGAAGGTGCGGAGTTGGCCTACGAGCAAGTACTGCGCGGTACTCCGGGCAGTATGCGGGTGATCAAGGATCGCCTGGGGCGCATCGTGGAAACCGTGGAGCGCATCAATGAGCCGGTCCCCGGCCGCGATCTCAAGCTCAGCATCGACCGGCGCATTCAGTATCTGGCCTATCGCGAACTCAAGGCGGCGGTACAGGACAGCCGTGCGGCCTCGGGATCGGCGGTGGTACTGGATGTCAGGACCGGCGAGGTGCTGGCCATGGTCAACCAGCCCACCTATAACCCCAACAATCGCGAAAGCCTGCGTGGCAGCCGTTACCGCAATCGCGCCGTCACCGACGTGTTCGAACCGGGTTCTACGGTGAAGCCGTTTACCGTGGCCATGGCCCTGGAGTCCGGTCAGTATCGCCCCGGTACCATGATCGACACCGAGCCCGGCACCCTGCGGGTGGGGCCCAACACCATCCACGATACTCACGACTACGGGTTGATCAACGTCAGCACCGTGATCGCCAAGTCGAGCAATGTCGGCGCCAGCAAGATCGCCTTGTCCCTGCCACCGGAACGCCTATGGAACATGTTTCATAAGGTGGGCTTCGGCTCCTTGAGCGAGGCCGATTTTCCCGGTGAGGCGACGGGCTCTCTGCCGGATTATCATCGCTGGTATCCCATCGATCATGCCACCTTCTCCTTCGGTTATGGCCTGTCGGTGTCCACTTTGCAGTTGGCCCGCGCTTACGCCGCGCTGGCGGCCGACGGCGTGCTCAAGCCGGTGTCCTTCGTTCCGGTGCAGAGCGAACCGGTGGGGCAGCGGGTGATGAAGGCCAAGACCGCCCGCCAGGTGGTCGCCATGTTGAAGGGGGTGGTGAGCGACGAGGGGACCGGCGAGTTGGCGCGGGTTTCCGGTTATCAGGTGGCGGGCAAGACCGGCACGGTACGCAAATCCACTTCCGGTGGTTATGCCGAGGATAAATACATCGCGCTGTTTGCCGGGATGATTCCGGCGACGCGGCCGCGCTTGGTGATGGTGGTGGAGGTCAACGACCCGCGCAGCGACCACTTTTACGGCGGTTCGGTGGCGGCGCCGGTATTCAGCCGGGTGATGAGCGGCGCGATGCGCCTGTTGGACATCGCCCCCGACGATCTGCCTTCCCTGAACGGGGAAAAGATGGCGAAGGCGGAGGGGCTATGATGCCGGCGCGCAAGTCACGGGAAGGCGCCATGCTGCTCAGCGATCTGCTGGAGGGGATCGCGACGGTTTCCACTGCGGACGACTGCGCGATCAAGGGCGTGGCGCTGGACAGCCGCCAGTTGCAACCCGGTTACCTGTTTCTGGCCTGCGGCGGCTTGGTGCAGCGCGGTCATGATTTCATCGCCGCCGCGGTGGCGCAGGGTGCCGTCGCCGTGTGCTACGAAGTGGCGGAAGGCGAGACTACGTTCTTGTCCGCGCAAGTCAATAATGTGCCCTTGCTGGCGGTACGCAAGCTCTCTCAGGAGGCGGGCCTGATCGCCGAGCGCTTTTACGGTTACCCCTCGCGGGATCTGTTTGTGGTGGGCATCACCGGCACCAACGGCAAGACCTCGTGCAGTCAATTTCTTGCCCATGCCCTAAACAGCGACGCCCATCCCTGCGGCATCATCGGCACCTTGGGCAGTGGTCTGGTGGATCAGTTAACGCCTGGCACCCATACCACGCCCGACGCAGTGACCCTGCATCGCCTGCTTGCCGAGATGCGTGATGCAGGCGCCCGCAGTATGACGCTGGAGGTCTCCTCCCATGCCCTCGATCAGGGACGGGTCGCCGGGGTGCGCTTCGCCGCCGCAGTATTCACCAACCTCAGCCGCGATCATCTGGATTACCACGGCGACTTGGCCGCATATGCCGCGGCCAAGCAACGACTGTTCCACGCCTCCGATCTGCGTTACGCGGTGGTGAACGGCGATGATGAATTCAGCAAGGCGATCCTCGCCACCTTGCGCCCCGGCGTAACGGCGGTCAGTTATGGACTGGGCGCGGCGGTGGCGGCGGATGTGCCCCATGTGCAGGGCAAGGTGGTGCGGCTCGCTCGAGAGGGTCTGGTGATGACGGTTAGCAGCCCCTGGGGCGAGGGGGAGTTGCACAGTCCCTTGCTGGGCCGCTTCAATGCCTCCAATCTCCTGGCGGTGTTGGCTACCTTGCTGGTGAGCGGCATGCCGCTGGCCGAAGCCCTGCAACGGCTCGCCCAGGCGCGGCCGGTTACCGGACGCATGGAGTGCTTTGGCGGTGACGGCCGTCGTCCCCTGGTGGTGGTGGACTATGCCCATACCCCCGATGCCTTGCAGCAGGTACTCACCGCCTTGCGCGACCATTGTCGGGGCAAGCTGGAATGTGTATTCGGTTGCGGCGGCGATCGCGATCGCGGCAAGCGTCCGCTGATGGGCGCCGTTGCGGCGCATCTCGCGGACCGGGTGATCATCACCGACGACAATCCCCGTAGCGAAGACCCGGCTCGAATCGTCGCCGACATCCTGGCCGGTATCGACCACAAGGAAGCGGCGACGGTGATCCACGATCGCGATGCGGCCATCGCCGCCGCCATCGCCCACGCGGGCGCCGATGATGTGGTGCTGGTAGCGGGCAAGGGCCACGAGACCACCCAGCAAATCGGCGCAAAAAAATTGCCCTTCCGCGATCAGGAAGCCGTGCAGCGCTACCTCGCAGGGGTGGTGACATGATGCAGCTCAGCCAGGCCGCCGCCATGGCCGGCGGACAGTTGCGCGGTATGGACGTCGAATTCCACAGCGTCAGCACCGACACCCGCAGCCTGCAGGCCGGCGCCCTGTTCGTGGCGCTGCACGGCCCGAACTTCGACGGTCATGATTTCGTGGAGGCGGCGCGCGCCAACGGCGCGGTGGCGGCCATGGTGAGCCGGTCGGCAAGCCAGGGCCTGCCGTCCATTCAGGTGGAAGACACCCGTCTGGCCCTGGGGCGCCTCGCCGCGGGGTGGCGCGCCCGCCGCAAGATCCCGGTGGTGGCGGTGACCGGCAGCAACGGCAAGACCACGGTGAAGGAGATGATCGCGGCGATCCTGGCGCGACGCGGTGCGGTGTTGGCCACCGTGGGTAACTTGAACAACGACATCGGCGTGCCGCTCACC
>CAZOTG010000138.1:0-5877 GCA_964582585.1 uncultured Chromatiaceae bacterium
TCGCGATCCGCGAAGGCGGCCGCACCGTGGGCGCCGGCGTCGTCAGTAAGGTTATCGAGTAACGAATATGGCAAACCAGAGAATACGCATCCGCCTAAAGGCCTTCGATCATCGCTTGATCGATCAGTCGGCGAAAGAGATTGTGGAAACGGCCAAACGCACCGGCGCGCAGGTGCGCGGCCCGATTCCGCTCCCCACCAAGAAGGAGCGGTTTACGGTGTTGATCTCGCCCCATGCGGATAAAGACGCCCGGGATCAATACGAGATCCGCACGCACAAGCGTTTGATGGACATCGTGGATCCCACGGACAAGACGGTGGACGCGCTGATGAAGCTGGACCTCGCTGCCGGCGTGGACGTACAGATTAAATTGCATTAAGAACGAGCGTTGAACCTCGCTGCTGGAGTTTAGAGAGATGGCAATCGGACTAGTGGGACGTAAATGTGGAATGACGCGCATCTTCACGGAAGATGGCAGCTCCGTTCCGGTGACCGTGATCGAGGTCGAACCGAATCGCGTTACCCAGGTGAGGACCGCGGATAACGACGGTTATACGGCCGTTCAGGTGACCACCGGTACGCGACGCGCGACGCGGGTGACCAAACCCATGGCCGGTCATTTCGCCAAGGCGGGAGTGACGGCGGGCCGTGGTCTGTGGGAGTTTCGCCTTGAGGACGGCGAAGGCGCGGATCTCCAGCCGGGCGCGGAGATCAAGGTGGATATCTTCGCCGCCGGACAGAAGGTGGACGTAACGGGTGTGTCCATCGGTAAGGGTTTTGCGGGGACCATCAAGCGCCATCATTTCGGGATGGGCGATGCCACCCACGGTAACTCCTTGTCGCATCGCGCGCCGGGTTCCATCGGTCAGCGTCAGACCCCGGGCCGTGTTTTTAAAGGTAAAAAGATGTCCGGTCACATGGGCAATGTGCAGCGTACCGCGCAGAATCTGGAAGTAGTGCGCGTCGATGCCGAGCGCAATCTGCTGTTGGTGAAGGGTGCCGTGCCGGGTCATGAAGGCCGCGACGTGATCGTGCGCCCCGCCATCAAGGCGCGTGCGGCGGGAGGTCAGTGATGGACTTGAATATGCTAAATGCCAGCGGTGCCAGTGCGGGGAACGTGGCCGTTCCCGAGGCGGTGTTCGGCCGTGACTTCAACGAGACCCTGGTCCACCAGGTGGTTACCGCCTATTTGGCGGGGGCGCGCTCCGGGACCCATGCGCAAAAGACCCGCAGCCAGGTGCGCGGCGGCGGCGCCAAGCCCTTCCGGCAGAAGGGGACCGGGCGCGCCCGCGCCGGTACCATTCGCAGCCCGCTGTGGCGCGGCGGCGGCAAGACCTTCGCCGCGGTGACCGCCGATTATTCACAGAAGGTGAACAAGCAGATGTATCGCAGCGCGCTGCGGGCCATCCTGTCGGAACTGCATCGCCAGGAGCGCCTGGTGGTGGTGGATGAATTCAGCCTGGAGCAGCCCAAGACCCGCGACTTGTTGGCCAAGCTCAAGGCCCTGGGCCTGGACAACGTGCTGGTGGTCAGCGACGCCGCCGACGAGGCGATGTATCTGGCGGCGCGCAACCTGAACGATGTGGACGTGAGCAGCCCCGCCGAGATCAATCCGGTGAGCCTGGTTAAGCATGAGAAGGTGCTGATGACTGCGGCGGCGGTGAAGCAATTGGCGGAGAGATTGGCATGAACAAAGAGCGCGTGATGAAGGTGCTGTTGGCCCCCCATGTCTCGGAAAAGAGCACCGTGGTCGCCGATCAGAACAACCAGTTCGTCTTTCAGGTGCTGCGCAATGCCAGCAAGACCGAGGTAAAGCAGGCCGTGGAGCACCTGTTCAACGTCGAAGTGCAGGCGGTGCGGGTGTGCAGCGTGCGCGGCAAGTTGAAGCGCTTCGGTCAGATGGAAGGGCGCCGCGCCAACGGCAAGAAGGCTTATGTCACATTGAAGCCGGGTTTTGATATTGATTTTGCGGGCGCCAAGTAAGGCGCGGCAGGATCAAGATTAGGGTTGGGTGGTCGGGCTGAACAGCCCTCACCCCTAGCCCTCTCCCAGAGGGAGAGGGGGAGTTGGTAAGAAGATTTAAGGATACTTGAGATGGCATTGGTTAAAGTAAAACCCACCTCGCCGGGACGCCGCTTTGTAGTTAAGGTGGTGGAGCCCTCCCTGCACAAGGGCCGGCCCCATGATGCCCTGATCGAGCGCCTCGGCAAGAGCGGCGGCCGCAACAACGCGGGGCGGGTCACCGTGCGTCATCGCGGCGGCGGGCACAAGCAGCATTACCGCGTGATCGATTTCAAGCGGGACAAGGAGCGCATTCCCGCGCGGGTGGAGCGTCTGGAATACGACCCCAATCGCAGCGCCCACATCGCCTTGATGCTGTACGCCGACGGGGAACGCCGCTATATTGTCGCGCCCAAGGGCGTTGAGGCGGGCGCCGAGCTGGTTTCCGGCTCCGATGCGCCGATCAAGCCCGGCAATTGCCTGCCGCTGCGCAATATCCCGGTGGGCACCACCGTGCATTGCGTGGAGCTGAAGCCCGGCAAGGGCGCGCAAGTGGCGCGCAGCGCCGGCGCCGGCGTGCAGCTCATGGCGCGAGAAGGCGTATATGCCACCCTGCGTCTGCGTTCCGGCGAGACGCGCAAGGTGCACGTAGACTGCAAGGCCACCATCGGCGAGGCCAGCAACGATCAGCATAATCTGCGTTCCCTGGGCAAGGCCGGCGCCAAGCGCTGGCGCGGGATTCGACCCACGGTGCGGGGCAGCGCCATGAATCCGGTGGATCACCCCCATGGTGGTGGTGAAGGCCGCAGCAAGGGCGGTCGTCATCCCGTCAGCCCGTGGGGTACGCCGACCAAGGGTTACAAGACACGCAGTAACAAGCGCACCGACGGCATGATCGTTCGGCGTCGTAAGAAATCGGTTAGATAGGAAACAGGCCGGGGAGATAACCAGTGCCACGTTCAGTTAAAAAAGGCCCATTTATCGATTTCCACCTCTTGAAAAAGGTGGAAGAGGCGGTTGCAACCAAGAGCCGCAAGCCCGTCAAGACCTGGTCGCGCCGTTCCACGGTGCTGCCTGAGATGGTCGGGTTGACCATGGCCATCCACAACGGCAAGCAGCATGTGCCGATCCTGGTCACCGAGAATATGGTGGGCCACAAGTTGGGTGAGTTCGCAGTGACGCGCACCTTTCGCGGCCACGTCGGTGGTAAGAAGGCCAAGTAAGCGAGGCGATGAAGATGGAAACTGTTGCAAAACTGAAATATGCGCGCATTTCCGCGCAGAAGGGCCGTCTGGTGGCCGATCAGGTGCGCGGCTTGAAAGTCGATCGCGCCTTGAACCTGCTGAGCTTCTCCCCCAAGAAGGGTGCGGAACTGCTGAAAAAGGTCCTGGAGTCGGCCATCGCCAACGCGGAGCACAACGAAGGTGCGGATGTGGACGAGCTGAAGGTCACCAAGGTCTACGTGGACGAGGGTCCCAACTATAAGCGTATCCGGCCGCGCGCCAAAGGGCGTGCCGACCGGATTCTTAAACGAACCAGCCACATTACCGTGGTGGTCGGCGACAAGTAAAAGAGAGGCGCGCATGGGTCAAAAGGTACATCCAATCGGCATACGTCTGGGCATTATCAAGGACTGGACGTCTACCTGGTATGCGGATTCCAAGCAGTACGCGGAATACCTGAATACCGATCTCAAGGTACGCAATTTTTTGCGCAAGCGTTTGTCGAACGCCTCAGTGAGTCGTATTCAGATTGAGCGTCCCGCCCGCACCGCGCGCATCACCATCCATAGCGCCCGTCCCGGGATCGTGATCGGCAAGAAGGGCGAGGACATCGAGGCCTTGCGCAAGGAGGTTTCGGACATGATGGGTGTGCCGGTGCACATCAACGTGGAGGAGATCCGCAAGCCCGAGATGGACGCGCAATTGGTGGCGGAGAGCGTCGCGCAGCAGTTGGAGCGCCGCATCATGTTTCGCCGCGCCATGAAGCGCGCGGTGACCAACACCATGCGTCTCGGCGCCCAGGGCATCAAGATCAACGTCGCCGGCCGTCTGGGCGGTACCGAGATCGCCCGCACCGAGTGGTACCGCGAGGGCCGGGTGCCTTTGCATACGTTGCGCGCGGACATCGATTACGGTTTTGCCGAGGCCCACACGCCTTCCGGGGTGATCGGTGTGAAGGTATGGATTTTCAAGGGTGAGGTGTTCGATCAGGCCGCCGAGACCCAGGAGGCCGGTGCCGAGAAGGCCGCCGCCAGCTAATTAATAGATCGTCTGCGAGGACATGTGCCTCGCAGACGACCAAAGGGGAGAACTGCGTTGCTCCCCTTTTGGAAACCCCAACGCTAGGGTCCGCGGCATAGCCGTGGAGGTTTGATCGAGAGGAATCGCGGGTTATGTTGCAGCCGAAGAGGACAAAGTTTCGTAAGCAGTTCAAGGGACGCAACCGTGGTCTGGCGCAGTCCGGCAACCAAGTGAGTTTCGGGCAGTTCGGTTTGAAGGCGGTCAGCCGCGGGCGGATCACCGCACGCCAGATCGAGGCGGCGCGCCGCGCCATGACCCGCCACGTCAAGCGCGGCGGCAAGGTGTGGATTCGCATCTTCCCCGACAAGCCCATCAGCAAGAAGCCCTTGGAAGTGCGTATGGGCAGCGGCAAGGGCAACGTCGAATATTGGGTGGCCGAGATTCAGCCGGGCCGCATGCTGTACGAGATGGAAGGCGTTACCCGTGAGATAGCGGAAGAGGCCTTTCGCCTGGCGGCGGCCAAGTTGCCGGTGAGAACGATGTTTATCGAGCGGACGGTGATGTGATGAACGCGAGTGATCTGAGAGGCAAGAGTGAGGCCGAGCTGAAAGACGAATTGCTCGGTCTGTTGCGGGAGCAATTCAACCTGCGCATGCAGCGGGCTTCCGGTCAGATGAGCAAGGGGCACTTGATGCGCAATGTGCGGCGCAATATCGCCCGCATCAAGACGGTCCTCAATGAGAAGAAGGCAGGGTAGGCGGCATGACGGAACAGAGTAAGCTGACGCGCACGGTAACCGGAACGGTGACCAGCGACAAGATGGACAAGACCATCACGGTGTTGGTGGAGCGCAAGGTGCCTCGCTCGACCAAGATCCATGCCCATGACGAGCAGAACGAGTGTAAGCAGGGCGATACAGTGATGATCGAGGAATGCCGGCCCCTGGCCAAGACTAAGGCCTGGCGCTTGGTGAAGATAGTGGAGCGTGCGACCGTCGAGTGACGGTTGAAAATTTTAGGTTTGGGCGGTTGGGCTAGGTAGCCCTCACCCCTAGCCCTCTTCCACTGGGAGAGGGAGGATCGGTAAGAAGATTTGGAGATTGGGCAATGATCCAGATGCAAACGATATTGGACGCGGCTGACAATAGCGGCGCGCGGCGTCTGATGTGCATTAAGGTGTTGGGTGGATCGAAGCGCCGCTACGCGGGCGTGGGTGACGTGATCAAGGTCAGCGTCAAGGAAGCGATTCCGCGCGGCAAGGTCAAGAAGGGCGAGGTCTACAACGCCGTGGTGGTGCGTACCCGCAAGGGTGTGCGTCGGCCGGACGGCTCGTTAATTCGCTTCGACGGTAACGCGGCGGTATTGCTCAACAACCAATTGCAGCCCATCGGCACCCGTATCTTCGGACCGGTGACCCGTGAATTGCGTACGGAAAAATTTATGAAGATCGTGTCGCTCGCGCCGGAAGTGTTGTAGGCGGGGCGATTTGGGAGTTTGGGTAGTTGGGCTTAGCCCCCTCACCCTTAGCCCTCTCCCAAAGGGAGAGGGGAAGTTGGTAAAAAGATTTGGATAGGATTGGTAATGCGTAAGATCAGAAAAGGTGATGACGTAATCGTGATAGCCGGCAAGGACAA
>CAZOTG010000139.1:0-5871 GCA_964582585.1 uncultured Chromatiaceae bacterium
TCTTATAATCCGTATTTTATTGTTTAGCGGTATGCCGCGTCCTGGGCCCGATCCGCCGCAATCTGTTTCTCGTATTTATCCCCCACGGCCAGCAGCTGCTGCTTGCTCATGATGTTCTCGCCGCGCTTCTCGAAGTGATATTCGAAGATGCGGGTCTCCACGATGGAATCCACCGGACAGGATTCCTCGCAGAACCCGCAATAGATGCACTTGAACAGATCGATGTCGTAACGGGTAGTGCGGCGCGTCCCGTCGGCGCGCTGCTCGGACTCGATGGTGATGGCCAGGGCCGGGCACACCGCCTCGCACAGCTTGCAGGCGATGCAGCGCTCCTCGCCGTTGGGATAACGGCGCAGGGCGTGCAGGCCGCGGAAGCGAGGCGACTGCGGGGTCTTCTCCTCCGGATATTGAACGGTGATCTTCTTGGCGAAGAAATAGCGGCCGGTCAGCTTGAGGCCGATAAACAGCTCCCACAACATCAGACTGCGAAAATAATTGACGACGGTTTTCATAGTTACCTCCTGCCCCCGGTCTCTCTAGTCGAACCAAGGACTGAGATGGCCCAGCACGGCGGCACCCACCACCAGCAGCCATACGATGGTAATCGGAATGAACACCTTCCACCCCAGACGCATGATCTGGTCATAGCGGTAACGGGGGAAGGTGGCACGAAACCACAAAAACAGAAAAAGGAAGAATGCCATCTTGGCCAGCAGCCATACCAGACCGGGCACCCAGGCGAACAGCGGCTCCAGCACGGGGATGCCTTGGAAGGGCGACAGCCAGCCGCCGCAGAACATCAGGGACACCAGGGCCGCCACCAGGATCATGTTGGCGTATTCCGCCAGGAAGAACAGGGCGAAGCTCATGCCCGAATATTCCACGTGGAAGCCGGCCACGATCTCCGATTCGCCCTCCGCCACGTCGAAGGGCGCGCGGTTGGTCTCGGCCACGCCGGCGATGAAGTAGATCAGGAACAACGGGAGCAGCGGCAACCAGAACCAATGCAGCACGCTGCCTTCCTGGGACGTCACCACCGTGGTGAGATTAAGGCTGCCCGCGGCTTCCAGCACCCCTACCAGGGCGAACCCCATGGCGATCTCGTAGGACACCACCTGGGCGGCGGAGCGCAAGGCCCCGAGGAAAGCATATTTGGAGTTGGACGCCCAACCTGCGATGATGATGCCGTATACCCCCATTGAGGTGAGCGCCAATATATAGAGCAAGCCGGCATCGATGTCCGCCAGCACCATACCGTCGTCGAAGGGGATCACCGCCCAGGCCGCCAGGGCCGGCGCCAGGGCCAGGATGGGCGCGGCGATGAACAGGAAACGGTTGGCGTTGGTGGGGACGATGATTTCCTTCATCAACAGCTTCAGGCCGTCGGCGATGGGCTGCAGCAGGCCGCGCGGCCCCACGCGGTTGGGTCCGATGCGCACCTGGATATAGCCGATGACCTTGCGCTCGGCCAGGGTGAGATAAGCCACGGACAGCATGATCGGCACCACGATCAGCACTATCTTGGCCAGGATCAGGAATACCGCCGGTATCGCACCTAAATTTACGCCCAGGCTCTCTATCATGATCCGCTAGCCGCCCCGTGTTATTTCTATAGGTGAACCGTTGGCACCTAAGCCCACGCTGCCCGCCACGCCGGCAGGAATCCACACGCAGCCCGGTGCGATGCGATTATCGATCACCAGCTCAAGGCCGGCCGGCTGCCCGCCTTGCCGTACGCTGACCCGTTCACCTTCCCGCAGACCAAGGTCTGCGGCCACGGTTTCATGCACATAGGCCGCGGACCGCACCGCATCTGCGGTCTTCTGCAAGGCAGGGGCGCGGCGCACGATGCCGTCGATGTCGTAAAGCGGCGTATCGGACAGGCGCACCAGACCCGCCGCATCGGCATTCAAGCGATCGGGATGAGGCCATGTCACGCGGTTATCGGGTTTAAGCTCGGCGGCGACCCTGGCCACTTCATCGCGCACCTCGGTGGACGACATATAGTCGAACCCCGCCGCGCCGAACAGGTTGCCCAGCACTCGCAACACCTTCCATGCCGGGCGTGCCTCGCCCGGCGGCGCCAGCGCGCCGTTGAAACTCTGCCAGCGACCCTCCACGTTGACGAAGGTGCCCGAGGTCTCGGAGAACGCCGCCACCGGCAGCAGCACGTCGGCGTAGTCCCGCAACGCTTCGCTGTCGAATGGGGTCAAGGCCACCACGCACTCCGCCTGCCGCATGGCACTCAACGCGGCGGCGGAATCCGCGCAATCCAATTCGGGCTCGATACCCATCAGCACGTAGGCCTTGAGTCCGTTCTCCAGCATGGCGCGCGCGTGCAGACCTTGCCGTTCCGTGGTTCGGCCGCCGGCCTCGCGATGAGGGACGGCCCCGGCCATCCAGGCGCCGGCGCCGTTGGCGCCCTCGCTGACAAAGCCCAGGGTCGATCCGCTGAGTTCGGCGATCATCCCCGCCAGGGCGCGCAGGGTGGCCGAGGCGGGATGGGCGGCAGCCTGGTTGCCCAACAGCACCGCGGTCTTTTCCCCCTTCCGTAGCAGATCGGCGATGGCTCGCTGCTGATTGTCGGGTTTCACCTCCGCCAGCAGGGCGCTTATGGCGGGCGACGGACCGCCGCTCCCCTCCAGCAACACCTTGACGATCCCGGCGAGAGTCCGTTCCATAGCGGCGGGGGAAACGATCGCCTTGGCCTCCACTGGGAAACGGAACTCGTAATCCACGCAGTTCACCACACCCACCCGGGCGCCCGCCATGGACGCCTTGCGGATGCGGTGGCCGATGAGCGGTTGATCTTTTCGGATGTTTGAACCGATCAGCAACACGCCGTCCACGTGCTCCAAATCCTCCAACGCCTGCCCCAGCCAGGGATAGAGCGGCGCGGCCTCCTGGTCGCTGAAATCACGCTGACGCAGACGATGATCGACGTTGGCGCTCCCCAGGCCGCGCATTAATTTTTGCGTGAGATACAGCTCTTCCACCGTGGCGCTGGGCGAGATCAATGCCCCTGCCTGGCTCGCACCCCGAGTCGTCAGCACCTGCTTTACGCCCGCCACCGCGGCATTGAGCGCCGTCTCCCAATCGGTTTCCTGCCACTCGCCGTCCTGCTTGATCATGGGGACGCGCAGACGCTGTTCGCTGTTCAGCCCCTCATAACCGAAACGATCACGGTCTGAGATCCAGGTCTCGTTGATGGACTCATTCTCCTTGGGCAACACTCGCATGACCTCATTGTCGCGGACATGCAGGTAGATATTGGAGCCCACGCAATCATGGGGCGCGACGCCGGCCACGGCGCTCAATTCCCAGGGCCGGGCGGTGTAACGGAACGGCTTGGAAGTCAGGGCCCCTACCGGGCATAGATCGATGACATTGCCCGACAGTTCGGAAGTGACGGAACGCTGTACATAAGTACCGATCTCCATATGCTCGCCGCGCCCGGTGGCGCCCAGCTCCTTGAATCCGGCGATCTCCTCGCCGAAACGCACGCAGCGGGTGCAATGAATGCAGCGCGTCATGTCGGTGGAGATCAAGGGGCCGAGGTCCTTGTCCTTCACCACCCGTTTGTTTTCATGATAGCGGGACTCGTCGCCGCCGTAACCCAGGGCCACGTCCTGCAGGTCGCACTCGCCGCCCTGGTCGCAAATGGGGCAGTCCAGGGGATGGTTGATCAACAGAAATTCCATGGTGCCGCGCTGGGCATCCAGGGCCCGCGGGGACTTGGTGAAGACCTTCATTCCCTCGGTGACGGGCGTGGCGCAGGCCGGCAGGGGCTTGGCGGCCTTCTCCACCTCCACCAGGCACATGCGGCAGTTGGCCGCCACCGACAGTTTCTTGTGATAACAGAAACGGGCGATGGGAATGCCGATCTCGTCGGCCGCCTCGATGATCATGGCACCCTGTTTGGCCTTGACCGGCTTGCCGTCTATTTGAATGTTGACCATTGCGCCTTCCGCCTCAGTTGTCATGACAGGCCGTTGCTCACGCGGCACCCGGACCTACCAGGCACTTGCCATGATCGATGTGATACTGGAATTCGTCCCGAAAAATTTTCACGAAACTGGCCACCGGCATGGCCGCCGCGTCGCCCAGGGCGCAAATGGTCCGGCCTTGAATACGCCGCGACACATCCTCCAACACGGCCAGATCCTGTTGCTCGCCCTCGCCGTGCTCGATGCGGTGGATGATGCGCGACAACCAGCCGGTGCCCTCGCGGCACGGGGTGCATTGCCCGCAGGACTCTTCATAGTAAAAATGCGCGATACGCGCCAGGGCGTTCACCATACAGGTATCTTCATCCATGATAATCACCGACCCCGCGCCCAACATCGAACCGGCCTTGGCGATGGAGTCGTAGTCCATATTGGTCTTCATCATGGTCTCGCCGGTCACAACCGGCACCGAGGAGCCGCCGGGGATCACCGCCTTGATCTTCTTCCCGCCTCGCATGCCGCCGGCCATCTCCAGCAGGGCGGCAAACGGCGTGCCCATGGGAATCTCATAATTGCCGGGCTTGTTTACGTGACCCGACACCGAAAAGATCTTGGTGCCGCCGTTGTTGGGCTTGCCCAGTTCCAGGAACCACTTGCCGCCGTTGCGCATGATGGACGGCACCGACGCCAGGGTCTCGGTGTTGTTGATGGTGGTGGGCCGGCCGTACAGACCGAAGCTGGCCGGGAACGGCGGCTTGAAGCGCGGCTGCCCCTTCTTACCCTCCAGGGATTCGATCAAGGCGGTCTCTTCGCCGCAGATATAGGCGCCGGCACCGAGATGGGTCTCGATATCGAAGTCCCTGCCGGAACCGAAGAGGTTCTTTCCCAGATAACCGGCATCGCGCGCCTCGCGCAGGGCCTCCTCGAAGCGCTCATAGGGCTCCCAGAATTCGCCGCGGATGTAGTTGTAGCCCATGGTGGCGCCGATGGTGTAACCGGCGATGGCCATGCCCTCGATCACCGCGTGGGGGTTATAGCGCAGGATGTCGCGGTCCTTGAAGGTGCCCGGTTCTCCTTCGTCGGAATTGCACACGATGTATTTCTGACCCTGGGCGTTGCGCGGCATGAAGCTCCACTTCAAGCCCGTGGGAAACCCCGCACCGCCACGACCGCGCAGGGCCGAGGTCTTCAGTTCGTTGATGATCTCTTCGGGCGGCGCCTTCTCCGTCAGGATCTTGCGCCACGCCTGGTAGCCGCCCACCTTGAGGTAGGTCTCCAGGCTGTGGGGCGTATCATATTGCAGGGTTTGGAAGCAGACTTCGTTGGCCATGATGCACTACTCTAATCCGGCCAAAATGGCGTCGATTTTTTCTGGGGTGAGGTTTTCGTGGAAGGTCTTGTCGATCATGAACATCGGCGCACCGGCACAGGCCGCCAGACACTCCACCTCTTTCAGCATGAACCTGCCGTCGGCGGTGCTCTCACCCCGCTTGACGCCGAGTTTCTTCTCCAAATAGTCCATGATCTCACCGGAGCCGCACAGCATGCAGGAGATGTTGGTACACACGCTGATCTTGTGGCGACCCGCCGGCTTCAAGTCGTACATGGAGTAAAAAGTCGCCACTTCGTAGACGGAAATGGGCTCCATCTCCAGATATTCCGCCACCGCGTCCATGAGTTCGGTACTGAGCCAGCCCTGCTCCTCCTGAACCAGACGCAATGCCGCCATCACCGCCGATTGCTTCTGGTCGGGCGGATATTTCGCGACCCATCGGTCGATGCCGGCCCGTACCTCCGCCGAGAGCAGATCCGCCTTGCGACGCCCTATATTCGATTTCTGAAGCCCGAGTTTCTGGACGAGCTCGCCGAGACCTGCGTACTAGACGAGGGATAGGGTTTGGTACACATTCGCCCTCACAGACTG
>CAZOTG010000140.1:0-5862 GCA_964582585.1 uncultured Chromatiaceae bacterium
ACGGCGATGATGAGGCGCAGGTCCGAGGCGGCGGGCTGGCGCCGGGCGAGAATCTGCACGCACTCGTCGTCGATGGCGACTTCTTCCGCATTGACCTTGTAATCGCCGGTGATGACCGCTTCGGCGAGCGGGACGTCGGCGTTGACCAGGGCGCGGATCGCGTTGCCCAGTTGTTGTTCCACCAGGCCGCCCATGGTGAGGACGCGGTTGCGGATGTCCTCGAGGGCGACGTTGAACTGATGGGATATATGATGACCGAGACCTGTTTTGTCCATGGCTTTACTCTGTAGTAGTGCGCTAGCCGTAACGGCCGGTGATGTAATCTTCCGTCTCTTTACGGCGCGGGTTGGTGAATATGTCGTTGGTGTCTCCGAACTCCACCATGCGGCCCAGGTACATGAAGGCTGTGTAGTCGGAGACGCGGGCGGCCTGCTGCATGTTGTGGGTGACGATGACGATAGTATAGTCGCTCTTCAATTCGTCGATAAGCGTTTCGATGTGCGCGGTGGAGATGGGGTCCAGGGCCGAGGCGGGCTCGTCCAGCAGCAGCACCTCCGGCTTTACCGCAATGGCGCGCGCGATGCACAGACGCTGCTGCTGGCCGCCCGACAGGCGGGTGCCGCTTTGCTTGAGCTTGTCCTTGACCTCGTCCCACAGCGCGGCCTTGCTCAGCGCCCATTCCACGCGGTCGGCCATCTCGGCGCGCGACAGGTTTTCGTAGAGGCGGATGCCGAAGGCGATATTGTCGTAGATGGACATGGGAAAGGGCGTGGGCTTCTGGAAGACCATGCCGATCTTGGCCCGCAATAGATTCAAGTCCTGGCGCTTTTCCAGGACATTGGCGCCGTCCAGCAGGATCTGGCCGGTGGCGC
The DNA here is from genome assembly GCA_964582585.1 of uncultured Chromatiaceae bacterium. Lineage (GTDB taxonomy): Bacteria > Pseudomonadota > Gammaproteobacteria > DRLM01 > DRLM01 > JARRQJ01. Next base: position 873 of record CAZOTG010000140.1, read on the forward strand.
GTTGGTCGGGATAGAGTTCGTAGATGCGGTTGAAGCTGCGCAACAGGGTGGACTTGCCGCAGCCGGAGGGGCCGATGAAGGCCGTCACCTGCTTCTCGGCGATCTGCATGTTGATCGATTCCAGGGCCCGGTACTTGCCGTAGAAGAAATTGAGATCCTTGATGACGATCTTGGGATTGGCGATATCCACCAGGCTGGCCGGTTCCTCGCTGTCGAACTCGGCGACCGCCGGCGTAGTGTATGCCCTCTTTCCGGAAGCGGTCCGCTTGGAATCGGTATCGGCCGCCATCTGGAATTGCAGTGTGCCTTCTTTGGGGGACATCGGCATTATTTCTCCCGTCTGCGGGGCCGCAATACCGTGCGGGCCACGATGTTCATGATCAGAACGCTCAAGGTGATCAGCAAGGCCCCGGCCCAGGCCAGGTGATGCCAGTCTTCATAGGGGCTCATGGCGAACTGGAAGATTACCACGGGCAGGTTGGGCATGGGGGAGCTCATGTCGGTGCTCCAGAACTGATTGTTCAGCGCCGTGAACAGCAGCGGCGCCGTCTCGCCGCTGATGCGGGCCACCGCCAGCAGCACCCCGGTGAGGATGCCGGTGATCGATGCGCGATACACGACGTCGGAGATTATTTTCCAACGCGGCGCCCCCAGGGCCGCGGCCGCCTCCCGCAGGGTATCGGGGACCAGGCGCATCATGTCTTCCGTGGTCCTCACCACCACCGGGATCATGATCAAGGCCAGGGCCAGCGATCCAGCCCAGCCCGAGAAGTGGCCGGTGGTGACCACCACCATTTCGTAGATAAATACGCCGATGATGATGGAGGGCGCGCTGAGCAGCACGTCGTTGACGAAGCGTACCACGGAGGCCACCCGCGAATAACGTCCGAACTCCGCCAGGTAGGTACCCGCCAGGACGCCCAGGGGGGTGCCGATGAGGGTGGCCACACCGGTGAGGATCACGCTGCCGACGATGGCGTTCCACAGCCCGCCTTCACTGCCGGGCGGCGGGGTCATCTCGGTGAAGATGCTCGGCCGCAACCATTGCAGGCCGTTGTCGAACAGGGTCCACAGCAGCCACGCCAGCCAGAACAGACCGAAGACGGTGGTCAGCACCGAGATGGTGAGGTTGGTGGCATTGACGATGCGGCGGCGGGTATAGATATTCATGGCTTAGACCGGCTCCTAGCTCCGCTTGCCTTCCTTGGCGGTCAAGCGCAACAGCAGCAGCTTGGCCATGGCCAGCACCAGGAAGGTGATCACGAACAGGATCAGGCCCAGAGCGAACAGCGACGAGGTATAGGCCGGTCCCACCGCCTCGGTGAACTCATTGGCCAGGGACGAGGAGATGGTATTGCTGGGCATAAACAACGAGGCGTTGATCTCGTGGGCGTTGCCGATGACGAAGGTCACCGCCATGGTCTCGCCCAGGGCCCGTCCCAGTCCCAGCATGATGCCGCCGGCGATGCCCACCTTGGTGTAGGGCAGCACCACATGGCGCACCACCTCCCAGGTGGTGGAGCCCAGGCCGTAGGCCGATTCCTTGAGCAGCGGCGGCACCACTTCGAACACGTCGCGCATCACCGCGGAGATGAAGGGGATGACCATGATGGCCAGGATCAGTCCCGCGGTGAATACGCCGATGCCCATAGGCGGACCCTGGAACAGCAGGCCTATGCCCGGTATGTCACCCAGGTTATCCGTGAGCCAGGGCTGGACATGGTCGGCGAACAGGGGGGCGAACACGAACAGGCCCCACATGCCGTAGATGATGCTGGGGATGGCCGCCAGCAATTCCACCGCCGTGGCGATGGGGCGCTTCAGCCACAGGGGCGACAGCTCGGTGATGAACAGCGCAATGCCGAAACTGACCGGCACCCCGATGAGCATGGCTATGGCCGAGGTGACCAGGGTGCCGAAGATGGCCGGCAGGGCGCCGAATTCCTCGGTGACCGGATTCCATTCGCTGCTGGTGAGAAAGCCGAAGCCGAATTTATGCAGGGCGGGCAGGGCGCCGAGCCACAGTGAGACCAGGATGGCGATCACCATGGCGAAGACGATGAAGGCGCTGAAGCGGGTGAGGTTCTTGAAGACGCCGTCGAGAATGCCGCCGCGCCGGAAGTTGAAAGCCAGTAGATTTGCTGCGGGTTGGCTGCTCAATGGATTTCCCCTCACACACATCAGGCCCTAAAAAACAAACGGGAGAGGGCTATGGTGGACCCTCTCGCCGTCACGTCGCGTCGAGGCGACTTCTTACATAAGGGCGGCGGAGTGATTTTGTGGGCCGCTTGCCCGATTTTTAGGGTGTTCCGCCGCCTCGGATGAGGCGACGGAATTATATATATTTTGCCGAGTTATTGCACCCTGTGTTACTTCCACACCGCCTGTCCGTTGCTGCCTTTGATCTCCTGTTTCCAGGTGGTTTCCACCAGGCTGACAACGCTCTTGGGGATAGGCACGTAGTCCAGGCTTTCCGCCATCTTGCCGCCGTTGTTATAGGACCAGTCGAAGAACTTCAACACGGCCTCGGCCACTTCCGGCTTTGCCTGATTCTTGTACATCAGGATGAAGCTGGCACCGCTGATGGGCCAGGCATTCGCGCCGGGCTGGTCGGTCAACACCAGATAGTAGCCGGGGGCGTGGGCCCAGTCGGCGTTGGCCGCGGCAGCCTGGAAGTTTTCGCTGGTGGGATCGACGAAGTTGCCGTCATGGTTCTGCAGCTTGACGTGAGTCATCTTGTTCTGCAGGGCATAGGCGTATTCCACATAGCCGATGGAGCCCTTAATGCGCTTCACGTAAGAGGCGACGCCTTCGTTGCCCTTGCCGCCCACGCCGGTGGGCCAGGCCACCGCCTTGTCGTTGCCGACCTTATCCGCCCAGTCCTTGCTGACCTTGGTCAGGTAGTTGGTGTAGATCCAGGTGGTGCCGGAACCGTCGGAGCGGTGCACCACGCTGACGGCGGTGGAGGGCAGATTGACGCCCGGGTTCAGATCGGCGATGGCCTTGTCGTTCCACTTTTTGATCTTGCCCAGATAGAGGTCGGCCATTACCGCGGGGCTGAGCTTGATCTCGCCGGCCTTGATGCCGGGCAGGTTCACCACCGGCACCACGCCGCCGATGATCATGGGAAATTGCATCAGGCCCGCTTCATTCAGTTCATCGGCCTTGAGCGGGGCATCGGAGGCGCCGAAGTCCACGGTCTTGGCCTTGATCTGCTTGATGCCGCCGCCGGAACCGATGGACTGGTAGTTCATCCTGATGCCGGTCTTCTTGTTGTAGGCGTCGGCCCACTTGGCGTAGATGGGGTAGGGGAAGGTGGCGCCGGCACCGGCGATCGCCGTCACTTCTCCGGCCAAGGCGCTGCCCATGCCCCCGGCGGCCAGCAATGCCGTGGCCACTACCAGGTTATTTCTCAGTTTCTTCAACATATAAGCTCCTTTGTCTCCGGTTGATGTCACGCTGTGTACCGCTTGGCTTAAAGCCGTTTTTCTGGGGTTCGCTGCTTGTACTGTCGCAGATGCCGGGAAGTGTATAGTCGTAATATGACAGTTGTGTGAAGACACTGTAACGATCTTGTGACAGTGCGGAATCTACTATTTTATGGCGGAGATCAGGCCGCGTAGAGCATGTCCTTGAGGACCTGGAAGGCCTCAAATCTAAAATCCTTGAACATCAAACCGTAGCCCTGGCGGGAGTGATGGATCACGATGGCTTCCATATGAGAAATGCTTCGTTTGCTGTCGCCATCGAGGGCGAAGGTCAGTTCCACGATGGCCGGACAGGGCAATTTGAGGTGTTCGCCGCGGATGAAAACCCCTTCCAGGCCGATGTCCAGGATTTCGGCGCGTAACAGACCGAAAGGGCGGTGAAAGACGATGGTGTCCAGGCAGACTTGCTTACGTTTGCTCCAGCGGTGTTCCAGGCTCATGTGTCCTCCGAATAAGTGGGTGGGCGCGGCCGTGCCTTCTCCGAAGGAATGGCGCCACGGTGATGGGAGAGGATAAAAGAGGGCTTGCTACAAAGGCGTGGCGGATACTTGAAGCTTTTGTGAAATCTACCGAGAGCGGTATGACGGAGAAGAGGCCGGGCCTTGATGGTGCCTTAGCATAAAAAACGGGGAAGGACGATGTCCTTCCCCGGGTCTTGCGGAGGGGAGGTTATGCCCCGAGGTTCTTGGCGACGAAGTCCCAGTTGACGATCTTCCAGAAGGTCTCCACGTATTTGGGACGGGCGTTGCGGTAGTCGATGTAATAGGCGTGTTCCCACACGTCGCAGGTGAGCAGCGGCGTCTTGCCCTCGGTGAGCGGGCAGCCGGCATTGGAGGTGGAGACGATCTCCAGGTCGCCGGCGGCGTTCTTCACCAGCCATGCCCAGCCCGAACCGAAGGTGGTGACGGCGGTCTGGGAAAACTTCTGCTTGAATTCGTCCAGGGAACCGAAGCTCTTTTTGATGGCATCGGCCAGGGCGCCGCCGGGTTCGCCGCCCTTGGGGCTCAGGCAGTTCCAGTAAAAGCTATGATTCCAGATCTGCGCGGCGTTGTTGAATATGCCGCCGGAGGACTTCTTGATGATGTCTTCCAGGGACAGCTTCTCGAATTCGGTGCCGGGGATCAACTTGTTGAGATTGTCGACATAGGTCTTGTGGTGCTTGCCGTAGTGATACTCGAGGGTCTCCTTGGAGATATGGGGCTCGAGGGCGTCCATGGCAAAGGGTAATTCGGGTAGTTTATGTTCCATATGGGGCCTCCTGTTGTGTTCGTTGTTACTGCTGTATTCGGTCATCTACCCTGACGCGCCGCGGGAGCCGGTCCGGTCATGACAACGATACTTCGCTCCCCCCGGTGGGGTGCAGGCTCGAGCGACGCGTGGATGAAATTGCGGGCAGTGCAATTAAGACTCAGTCTAAAGGAGTCGGGTTCCCACTTCAAGGCGCCTGCATGTCGGGTCCTGCTAAGATGTTCCTTATGAATCCCATCGAGTATCTTGGAAGG
>CAZOTG010000141.1:0-5828 GCA_964582585.1 uncultured Chromatiaceae bacterium
GACGCCGTTGATATATCGGTGGCTTTGTTCGGCGCCGAACACCTTGGCCAGCTCCACCGCCTCATTGATCACCACCCGGAACGGGACCTCGGGGTGATAGACCAGTTCGCAGATGCCGAGGCGCAAGATCGCCAATTCCACCGGATCCAATTCGGCGACGGGGCGATCCAGGAACGGCATCATATGCGCGTCCAGTTCCGCCTTGTGCGTGGGCACGCATTGCACCAGTTCACTGAAATATCCCACGTCCGCTTGGCCGAGGTCCTGCTCACCCAGGAACTGGGACTCGATATCCGTAATGGTCCCTCCTCCGACTTGCCACTGATAGATGGCCTGCAAGGCACAACGCCGGGCTTTGCTGCGGGCACGACTGATGGAGGGTTTCTTCGACAAAATGGACCTGCCTATGGGGCGTCATCACCGCGATGAATGCCCTTGTCTATACCAATCTCAATCGAGCCGCTTCAACAGACTCGCCATTTCCAGGGCGGACAAGGCCGCCTCGGCACCTTTATTGCCGGCCTTGGTCCCGGCCCGTTCCACCGCCTGCTCGATGGTATCGACGGTGAGGATGCCGAAGGCGATGGGCACGTCGAATTTCAGCGCCACCGCCGCGATGCCCTTGGCGCACTCTCCGGCCACATACTCGAAATGGGGCGTCGCACCGCGGATCACGCAGCCCACCGCGATGATCGCGTCATATTGCTTGGTTGCGGCCAGGCGCTGCGCGACCAGCGGGATCTCGAAGGCCCCCGGAGCGTATGCCACGTCAATGGCCTTGGCCTCCACCCCATGGCGCACCAGGGTATCCACGGCGCCGCTCACCAGGTGATCTACGATGAAACTGTTGAACCGCCCCGCCACAATGGCGAAACGCGCCCCTTGGGAAGTGAAATCCCCCGTGATGGTATTAACACTGCTCATTACCGCCCCTCCAAATAAAATCTTCTCGCCGACTCCCCCTCTCCCTTTGGGAGAGGGTTAGGGGTGAGGGTTGCCAAATCCAACCACCCAAACCCAAACGTCTATTCTATTCGGCGCCCACGTATTCCACCACTTCCAAACCGAAGCCGGACAGGCCGTGCATGCGTCTGGGCGTGCCCAACACCCGCATCTTGCCCACACCGATATCCGCCAGGATCTGCGCCCCCACGCCGAAGGTGCGCAGTTCCTCCCCTACCGGTTGCTTGGAAAGCTGAACCCCCTGCTCCAACAGGCGATAATCGCGAATATGGTCGGCCAGGTCCCGTGCCTCGTTGGGTTTGCGCAATACCACCAGGACACCGCTGTCCTCCGAGGCGATGCGCCCCATGGCCTCGCGCAGCGGCAGACTCACATCGTCCCGCGCCACGCCGAACAGATCGCCCAGGGTATCCAGCATATGCACCCGCACCAGCACGGGCGTATCGGCGCGAATCGCGCCCTTGGCCAGCGCCAGATGGACATCGCCGCCCAGTTTGTCCTGATAGGCCTTCAATCGGAACATGCCGTGTTCGGTGGCGAGATTGCTTTCCCCCAGCAGTTCGACGGTCTTTTCGTTTTGCAGGCGGTAATGGATGAGATCGGCGATGGTGCCCATCTTGAGGCCGTGGGTCTCGGCGAAGTGCTCCAGTTCCGGACGACGCGCCATACTACCGTCTTCATTGAGTATCTCCACGATCACCGCGGCTGACTCCAGGCCCGCCAGGCGCGCCAGGTCGCAACCCGCCTCGGTGTGACCGGCGCGGGTCAACACCCCGCCGGCCTGGGCCATGAGCGGGAAGATATGGCCGGGTTGCACCAGGTCCTCCGGCTTGGCGTCGGCGGCCGCGGCGGCGCGAATGGTGGTGGCGCGGTCGGCGGCGGAGATACCGGTGGTCACGCCCCGCGCCGCCTCGATGGACACGGTGAAGTTGGTACCGTGTTTGGCCTGGGTACCGGCCACCATCAAGGGCAGTCGCAAGCGCTCGCAACGCTCCTGGGTCAGGGTAAGACAGATCAGACCGCGTCCGTAGCGCGCCATAAAATTGATGTCTTCCGGGCGCACGCAGCCGGCCGCCATTACCAGGTCGCCCTCGTTCTCGCGATCCTCATCGTCGACGATGATCACCATCCGGCCGCGCCGGATATCTTCGATGATCTCGGGTATGGGTGAAAATAACATAACGATAAAAGCTATAAGTTGAAAGTTATAGACTGAAAGCTGAAGCGCGAAATTCGGTTGCTTTGAGCTTGAGGCTTGCCGCTTTCGGCTTGTTCAATCATTCATGTATCCCTGACGCGCCAACAACTCGCGAGTTATTCCGCTGCGCTGCGCCATTTCATCGCCTGCCAAAAGGCGTTCCACGTAGCGGGCCACCAGGTCCACTTCCACGTTGACACCGTCGCCCACCGTCAGCGTACCCAAGGTGGTTTCCTGCAAGGTATGGGGCACGAGATTCACCTCGAAGGCCGTCCCTTTTACGGCATTGACCGTGAGACTCACGCCGTCGACACAGATCGAACCCTTGGCGGCGATATACTTGGCCAAGGACGCCGGCACCTCGATGACATAGCGCAGGGATTGCCCCACCTCGTTGCACTCTTTCACCTCCGCCACCCCGTCCACATGGCCGCTGACCAGATGGCCGCCGAGGGGTGTGGCCAGGGTCAAAGACTTTTCCAGATTGACCGCATCGCCCGAGCGCAGCGCTGCGAAGGTGGTACAGCGCAAGGTCTCGGCGGAGATGTCCGCGCTGAAGCCCTCCTGATGCAAGGCCGCCACAGTGAGACACACCCCGCTGACGGCGATGCTGTCACCCAGGCTCAGGTTTGTAAGATCGAGTTTCCCAGTGGCGATGCGCAGGCGGGCGTCCGCCCCCTGACGGGTTGACTCCTGGACTTTACCCACGGCTTGGACAATACCTGTAAACATAATCGCTGCTGTTCGCTTGTCAAAGATCGACGAGGGTCAATACTACCTTAAACGCCCCACCGTCACAGCGCATCCTGCGTCCTTCTCGGTCGCGCGGTGATGCGCCAGTCATCGCCCACGGCGCGCATGTCGGAGATTTGGAGGCCGATAGTATCGGCCATGCGATCAAAGGGCGGCAGATGAAACAGACCTCGGGCCGCATCCCCCATCAACAGGGGAGCCATATAGATGATCAACTCGTCAACCAATCCCGCTTGCAGCAAGGCCCCGCTCAAACTCGCGCCTGCCTCCACCCACAGTTCGTTAATCCCCTCTTCCGCCAACAGCCGCAGGGCCTCCTGCAGATTCACCCCCGTCCCGTCAGGTGCGTGCGGCAAGTGGCTCACCGTCGCGCCCGCTTCGGCAAGGGCCTGCACCGCATCCGGATCTGCGCCGGCGGTAAAGATCAGGGTACGACCCGGTTGTTTGAGCAGCCGCGCCACCGCGGGCGTGCGCAATCGGCTGTCCATCACTACGCGCAGGGGCTGGCGGATTTCTTCCCCACAACCGCGTTGCTTCCAGAGCGCGGGCTCCAGACGCACCGTCAAAGCGGGATCATCCGCCAACACCGTGCCGATACCGGTCATCACTGCGGAACTGCGCGCCCGCCATGATTGTACATCCCGGCGCGCCGCCTCGCCGGTGATCCAGTGACTCTCGCCGTTGGCCAAGGCGGTGCGCCCATCGAGACTCATGGCCAATTTACAACGCACCCAGGGTCTGCCGGCGCGCATGCGTTGGATGAATCCGGGGTTGAGGCGCTCCGCTTCTCCTCGCATTACGCCGCTTTCCACCGCGATCCCTGCCTGGGCCAGTTGCGCCAGTCCCTGGCCCGCCACCTTGGGGTTGGGGTCATCCATAGCCGCCACCACCCTTTTCAACCCTGCGGCGATCAATGCATCGCTGCACGGCGGGGTGCGGCCATGGTGGCAACAGGGCTCCAGGGTCACATAGGCGTCCGCCCCGCGCGCCCGTTCACCAGCCTGGCGCAGGGCAACTATTTCCGCGTGGGCCTCACCGGCACGGCAGTGCCAGCCCTCGCCGACAATCTCACCATCCCGCACCACCACGCAACCGACGCGGGGATTAGGGTCGGTGGAATAAAGGCCGCGCTCGGCCAGGTGCAGAGCGCGCGCCATGAAGGCGTAATCAGCGCGATCGGTCATATCGGATCAGAAACTTGCCGGCGATTCAGCCACGCTCAATCCCCGGAGGATTTACGTTTGGCGCGCGCCACCGGCAACAGGGAAATCTGCTGATTGGCGAAGTCCGGCGGCGGTGAATTCTGCAGGCGCTCGATCTCCTCACGGAAGGCGTTGACGTCCTGAAAACTGCGATAGACCGAGGCGAAACGCACATAGGCCACCTCGTCCAGGCCCCGCAACTCCTCCATCACCCATTCCCCCAAGGCCCGGGAACGGACTTCCCGCTCGCCGCTGGCGCGCAGGCGGTGTTTGAGGCGGGTGATACTCTCTTCGAAGCGCTCGGTCGCCACCGGCCGTTTCTCCAAGGCGCGCAGCATCCCCGTGCGTAACTTGGATTCATCGAAGGGTTCGCGCCGCCCGTCGCCCTTCACCAGGGAGGGCAAGGCCAATTCCGCGGTCTCGAAGGTAGTGAAACGCTCGGTGCAGCCCACGCACTCGCGGCGGCGGCGTACCGAATGTCCTTCGCTGGCAAGGCGCGAATCGATGACCTTGGTATCTTCCGCACCGCAAAAGGGACAGCGCATAAATAATCTCGGTTACAGGTCTGAAGGTTTAAAAGTTTGAAGGTTATACAATGACTGCAACCTGTAACCTTTCATCCTTCAAACCTTCCGACCTATTTCTGATAAACCGGCAGGCGCTTGGTCACATCACCCACCTGACTCATCACCCGTTCCACGACGGCGGCATCCCCCATGTGGTCCAAGATATCGCAGATCCAACCGGCCAATTCCCGCGCCTCCCCCGTCTTGAATCCGCGGGTGGTGATGGCGGGGGTGCCGATGCGGATACCGCTGGTGACAAAGGGCGAACGGGGGTCATTGGGTACCGCGTTTTTATTGACGGTGATATTGGCCGCGCCCAGCGCCGCCTCCGCATCCTTGCCGGTGATGTCTTTGTCAACCAGGTCCACCAGGAACAGGTGATTGTCGGTACCGCCGGAAACCACCTTGTAGCCGCGGTCCATCATCACCTGGGCCATGGCCCGGGCATTCTCCAGCACCTGACGCTGATAGGCCTTGAAGTCCTCCTGCAGGGCCTCCTTGAAGGCCACCGCCTTGGCGGCGATGACATGCATGAGGGGACCGCCCTGGCTGCCGGGGAACACCATGGAGCTGAGTTTCTTCTCCACCTCCGGATTGGACTTGGCCAGGATCAGGCCGCCGCGCGGCCCGCGCAGGGTCTTGTGAGTGGTGGTAGTGGTGACATCGGCGATCTGCACCGGGCTGGGATAGTTGCCGGCGGCGATCAGACCCGCCACATGGGCCATGTCCACGAACAAATAGGCCCCCACCTGGTCGGCGATGGTGCGGAAGCGCTGCCAGTCCACCACCCGCGAATAGGCGCTGAACCCGGCCACGATCATCTTCGGTTTATATTCCCGGGCCAGCTCCTCTACATGGTCGTAGTCTATCTCCCCGCTTTGGACATCCAGGCCGTACTGCACGGCGTTGTATAATTTGCCGGAAAAATTCACCTTGGCCCCGTGGGTTAAGTGCCCCCCGTGGGCCAGGCTCATGCCCAGGATGGTATCGCCGGGATTGAGCAGGGCCATGTAGACCGCGGCATTGGCCTGGGAACCGGAGTGGGGCTGCACGTTGACGTAGGCGGCGCCAAACAACTCTTTGGCGCGGTCGATGGCCAGCTGCTCGGCGATATCCACGAACTCACAGCCGCCGTAATAGCGCTTG
>CAZOTG010000142.1:0-5827 GCA_964582585.1 uncultured Chromatiaceae bacterium
GCTGCGCCAGGCGCCACTCCGGCCAGGTGTTGGTGGAGAAGCGCTGATGGAATACGCACAGATCAGAGGCCAGACGCTGGTCTTCAAGATCGCGGTAGAACACCGGCAGGTTGGCCGGCATCACCAGGCCCTTATAGGAGACCACCCGTCGCGACAGGCTGGGCACGTAAAATACCGGGTCCTGGGGCGAGACGGCCTTTTCCGTACGGCGGCGGGCGATGTAGAGGTGGCGTTCGCAGGCCGCATCGTCCATGGCCGCCGGAATATCCACGAACACCTGCTCGATACGCGGAAGACTCTTGAGGGCCTCGGCGCCGCAGGCGCTGGGGTCGACCGGCACCACCCGCCAGCCCGCCACCTGAAAACCCTGCTCGGCCAACTCGCTGTCCATGTGGTGCTTGGCGGCTTGGGCCTGGGCTGCATCCTGGCTCAAGAACACCATGCCCACCGCGAAGTGCTCGGCCAGCTTCAGACCCGCCTCGGCGGCCACGGCGCGCAGGAAGGCCTCGGGTAGCTTCATCAACAGACCACAGCCGTCGCCTGTCTTGCCGTCGGCGGCCACCGCGCCGCGGTGGGTCAGGCAGGCCAGGGAATTGACGGCGGTCTGCACCAGCCAATGGCTGGCCTCGCCGTCCATATGGGCGATAAGGCCGAAGCCGCAAGAATCCTTTTCGAATTCAGGCCTATACAGTCCAGGAGATGTATTGCCGGTCGTCACTGAAATGCCCACCCCCTAAATTCCCGCACCCGCCGTGACGCGCCTTTCGGGCGCACAGCACCGTTCCCCTTGCAAGAGGCAAAATGGGACAGGAGTATACAAGCCAAAGCGGCCGGATTTCAATGAAAGCAGGGGGTACCGCGACAAGCCCGGTATCCCCACCGCTATTTGCGAAAGTGGCGGCGTTTGCCTATTTGCCGAACTCCCCTTGGAGGTTCTTAAAACTCCGCACCCAAGGATTGGGGGTCCCCCACTTGGCGGGCAATTGCTTGGCGGCCCGGGCCGCGGCGCCATGGTCGGGATAGACCCCGTACACCACGACATAGAGGATTTTCCCGTCGCGGTGTACCGGAAAATAGGCTGCCTTATCCTGTACATGCTGCATCTCAATGAATTGGCGCGCCGTCGCCTCCTCGTTGAGGGCCATCAATTGCAGGGTGTAATGGCCGGCGGGCTGCTCATTGACCCATGCCTTGCCATGAATCCCGCCGCCGGGGGCGGGGGCCACCGCCGGTTTCTCCTTGGCAGCCAAGGGTTTGACAACCGGGGGCTTCGCGGACTCGACCTGGGCGGGCGGTTTCGCCGGGGCCTGAGCAGGCGGTTTCGCCGGGACAGGAACGGTCGCTGATTCGGGGGCCGCCGTGGCAGTGACGGGTTGCGTCACCTCGGCAGGCACTTCCGCCGCCGGGGCGAGGGGTGGGAGGGGCAGGGACTCCATCGCCTCCGTGGAAGGTGTGGCCGCTTCAGGCGCGGGAACGGGGGCCGGCGCCTCAGCTGGGGTCGATTCCGGACTCGCAGGGCGTTTTACGCGCTCTTTTTCACCGACGATCAAGGGCGGCGCCAACTCCAGGGCCCGGCTCTGTTTCGGCGCAGCCGGCATCGGGGGGTTGGGGTTGGATTTGAACAAGGTGGTACGCAAGGGACCGACCACCATCAACACCATCACAAGCGCCGCCGCTATCAGCACCAGGCGTTTTGTGGACCCCGGTCCGCCCGCGCCGCCCCTCCCGGCCTTGCGCTCCTTGCCGCCCAGGGTCTTGTCGATCAACATCTGCTGCGCCAGTTCGTTGATGCGGGCCGGGACACCTCCAGACGCCGCATAAATCTTATTGATCAGCATGGCATCGAACGGCCCATCGTCCGCGGCGCCGGCGGCCCGCAACCGGTGACGGATATAGGCACCGGTCTCTTCCTCGCCAAAGGGTGTCACTTCGAAGGTATGGGCTACCCGGGCGGCAAGGGAAGCCAGGGCGGGGCTGTCCAGCAAACTCTGAAGCTGCGGCGTGCCGAACAAGAGGATGGACAGCATGTGGCCGTTGTCGTTCTCCGAGTTCAGCTTGAGAATCAACTCCATCATGGTGGCGCTGAGATACTGGGCGTCATCCAGCAAAAGGATGGGGGCCTGGGCATTTTGGCGCAACGCCTTGAGGTGCGTCACCAAGGTGTCATACAGCTCCCGGTAATCGGCGCGATGATCCAATAACAAACCGAAGCCTCGGATCATGTCCCGCAGCAGTTCTTCGCGGCCCATGTCGACCCGTGCGGTGACCACCGCCACCCGCCAAGTGTCGGAGGCGCGCGCCGCGAACTGCCGTAGCAGGGCGGTTTTGCCCACCCCCGGCTTGCCCATGATCACCAGCAAGGGGCTGTAGGGGGCGAGATGGAGCAAGAGGTCGAGGCGTTGCGCGCCATCGGCGTCGGCGAAAAAGAAATGGCCGGCGGCGGAATCGGCGAACGGCTCGCCGAGCAAGCCCATGTCGTTCAAGCTAGGCGGGTTGTCCTCGTGGTACAGATCAGCGTGCTGTGGGTTCATGTCTCACCTCGCAACGAAGTCGCCCGTCCCGGGCAACGTCTCGTTATCATCTCTAAATAGCCGTTCCGCTAGCTCCGAGTGCCGTTACGGTCGCCTTCCACGAATACCACCCGGTAACCGCGCGCCACCTGGCTGTCCCGCGCCTTGATCATGGCGCGCTCCGCGGCTTCGTGGCTGGTGAAAAATTCCCGCTTGGTGCGTCCTCCGGCATCCTGCCGTCCCGACTCCCGGATCAAGGTCCAGCCTCCCAGCAAATCCTCTTGCAACACCAACTGATAATAACGGGGCGGTTGATCACCGCTTGCCGGCATTTGCAGATAGATACGCATTGAGCGGCATGTTACGTCAACTGCGCGGGGTTGAATACCCGCTCGTATTCGGTGATGGCATAGCGATCGGTCATGCCCGCGATGTAATCGCTCACGGCGCGGGCGCGTCCCGCCGTACCTCGGGCTTCCTCCAGGGAATGTGCCTGGACGGAAAACTCCGGCGGCAACAGGGCCGGGTCGTTCATGAACACCTCGAACAGGGTGCGGATCACTCGCTGGGTCTTGGCGCTCATGCGCCGCACCTTGTAGTGCTGATAGAGCTGTCTGCGCAGGAAGCGCTTGAGTTCGAGGTTGTGTTCGCGCATGTCATCGCTGAATCCGATCAGGGGCGCGGGCTGAGCGCGCACCGCGGCGATGTCGTCCGGCGCCGCCGCGGTCAGCCGTTCCCGGCTGGCCTCCACCAGGTCCGTGACCTGGCGGTTGATCATGCGCCGCACCACTTCGTGGATGAGGCGCCGCCCGCTAAGATCGGGATAACGCTGCATCACCGCCTGGTACTGTTCGCGGAACAGGCTGATCTCCTGCAATTGTTCGACAGAGATCAGGCCGGCGCGCAGGCCGTCGTCCACGTCGTGATTGTTGTAGGCGATCTCGTCGGCGACGTTGGCAAGCTGCGCCTCGAGGCCGGGTTGCTGTTTGTTCAAAAAGCGCTGCCCCAGCTCGCCCAGTTCCTTGGCCTTGGCCGGCGCGCAGTGTTTCAGAATTCCTTCGCGGGTTTCAAAGGTGAGGTTGAGACCGCGGAACTCCGCATAACGCTCTTCCAGTTCGTCCACCACCCGCAGGGATTGCAGATTATGCTCGAAACCGCCGTGGTCCTTCATGCAGGCATTGAGGGCGTCCTGGCCGGCGTGGCCGAAGGGGGTATGCCCCAGATCGTGGGCCAGGGCGACGGCCTCGGTGAGGTCCTCGTTGAGCCGCAGGGTGCGGGCGATGGAGCGGCCGATCTGCGCCACCTCGATGGAGTGGGTGAGGCGGGTGCGGAACATGTCGCCTTCGTGATTGACGAACACCTGGGTCTTGTATTCGAGACGGCGGAAGGCGCCGGAGTGGATGATGCGATCGCGGTCGCGTTGATATTCGCTGCGGTAGTTGGGCGCAGGCTCCGTGAGGCGCCGGCCGCGGGAACATTCCTCCCGGGCAGCGTAGGGTGCCAGGTTCGAGGAATCATTCACGGCAATATTCTTGCAAAACGGCGCGCATCAGCGCCGGGTCGTAGTCATCGGTCACCACCGCCTTGCCGACGGCCCGCAACAACACCAGGCGAATGCGGCCGTCCTGGGCCTTTTTATCCACTGCCATCAACTCCAACATCCGCGCCGGGTCCAGCTTGGCGGGGGTGCGCACCGGGAGCTTGGCCCGCTGCACCAAGGCCTCGACCCGCGCCAGGTCCGCGGCCGTGATCCATCCGAGTCGTGCCGACAAGGCCGCGGCCATGCACATCCCGGCGGCCACCGCCTCGCCGTGCAGCCAGGTACCGTAACCCAGACCGGTCTCGATGGCATGGCCGAAGGTGTGACCCAGGTTCAGCAAGGCACGCTCGCCGCTCTCCCGCTCGTCGGCGGCCACCACCTCCGCCTTGTTGCGGCAGGAGCGCTCGATGGCTTCCATCAAGGCCGCGGCATCTCGGCGCAGCACGGCGTCCATATTGGCTTCCAGCCAGGCGAGGAAATCAAGGTCGCGGATCAGCCCGTATTTGATCACCTCGGCGAGGCCGGCGCTCAATTCCCGGTCGGGCAGGGTGCCGAGGGTGGCGGTATCGATCAACACGCATTGCGGCTGATGGAAGGCGCCGATCATGTTCTTGCCCAGGGGGTGATTGACCCCGGTCTTGCCGCCCACCGAGGAATCCACCTGGGCGAGGAGGGTGGTGGGAATCTGAATGAAGGGCACGCCGCGCTGATAACAGGCGGCGGCGAAACCGGCCATGTCGCCCACCACGCCGCCGCCCAGGGCCACGACGGTGGCGCGGCGATCGCAGTGCTTTTCCAGCATGGCGTCGAAGATACGGTTCAACACCTCCCAGGTCTTGTACTGTTCCCCGTCCGGCAGCACCACGCTGTGACATTGCAGACCCGCCAGGGCGGCCTGGGTCTTTTGCATATAGAGAGGGGCGACGGTGTCGTTGCTGACGATCATCACCTGACGTCCGGCGATATGGGGTCGCAATAAATCGGAACGCGCCAGCAAACCGTCCCCGATGTAGATGGGATAACTACGCTCGCCGAGCTCAACAACCAGGGTCTTCATCGTCCACCGTCGTTTCCGGTAAGGGGCCGCGCCGCTTGCCGCGCGCGGGGTGTTTGCCGTGGCGCTTAGCGGGCACCGCCGGACGAATTTTAGCAAGGATTTCCCGCTCGGCGCTGCGCGCCGTGCGCCCGCCGGTGTCCACCACCAGGTCGGCTACCTCGCGGTACAGGGCGTCGCGGACCGCCAGCAACTCCTGGAGACGGGCACGGGGGTCGGCGGTCTGCAGGAGGGGGCGGTTGCGATCCTTGGCGGTGCGGCTCAGCAATTGTTCCGCGGTGGCGTAGAGATAGATTACCTTGCCCCGTTCCCGCAGGCGGGCCCGGTTTTCCGGGTCCAGCACCGCCCCGCCACCGGTGGCCAGCACCACGCCACGGCGCTGGGTCAATTCATCGATGACCTTCTTTTCCCGCTGACGGAAGCCGGCCTCGCCCTCCACATCGAAGATCAAGGGGATATTGGCGCCGGTGCGGCGCTCGATCTCGTGATCGCTGTCTACGAACTCCAACTCCAAAGACTTGGCCAGATGGCGGCCGATGGTGGACTTGCCGGAACCCATCAGGCCGACCAAAATGATGTTTTGGGCTTTTGCCATGGGCATATATCGCCATTGATTCGTTGGCGAGTCAATGCGAAACCGCGAACATTTCCTGATTGGCGGCTGATATCAATGAAAATATTCACGCTAGAAACGCAGAAGGGGGCCTCTCGGCCCCCCATTTA
>CAZOTG010000143.1:0-5792 GCA_964582585.1 uncultured Chromatiaceae bacterium
CGTGGTCATCAAGATCCGCGGCGCTCATCCGTCCAACAAATCCGCCAAGAAGAATACCGGGCAAACCGACAAATCACCGCCCCCCGCCGCCAAGCAATAAATCTCCGGCGCGGTTCCTTGCCCGTTACTTCGACTGATTAGTCAATTTGACATCGCGTTGATGCAACAACATGGATCCCACCCGCAGCACCGTCAGCGCCAGGATCAGGGCGCTCAGGGCATACATCTCATCCGGGTTAATCTTGTGCTCGAAAATACTGATCATCACCTCGCGCAGCACGAACACGATGGCGGCGTCGACGATGAATGTCATACGCAGACGCCGGGTGTTGAAGTACTCGGCGATGGAGCGCAGCAACTCAATCATAACAAACAGGGTCAGCACGTCGTAGATGATCTCCAGATAATTGGCCCTGAATTTGTGCTCCACCGCCAGGTTACGAATATCCATCAAGAGATCCCATAGACCGACGACCAGGGTGAGAATGATGATGACCATCATCACGCCGAAGATCACGGCGAGGACCCGATTGAAAATGGAGAGAAAATCAATCTTCATGGCGATCACCTTTGATTGCGATACTACGGACGACAAACCTGTTATTCCTGTTCACTGTATTGACCCAGGACCCACGCGAAGACGCATTCAACGCTGACAATGCCCGCAAAAATAGGTGGCCCGTTGCCCTAATCGAATACATTCAATCTCATTGCCGCACCGCGGACAGGGCTCGCCCTCCCGGCCGTAGACATTGAGCCGCTGCTGAAAATACCCCGGCCTGCCGTCGCCGGCAACGAAATCCCGCAGGGTGGTGCCGCCCTGGTCAATGGCGTGACGCAGGACCTTCTTGACGGCGTCGGCCAACGCCCGGTACTCCGCGCGCGTCACCCCGCCGGCGGGACGCAGGGGATGAATCCGCGCCGCGAACAAGGCCTCATTGGCGTAGATATTCCCCACACCGACCACCACCTTGGCGTCCATGATGAACGGCTTGACGGCCACACGCCGCCCCCGGGAGCGCTGAAACAGATACTCGCCGTCGAAGTCGGCGGCCAGGGGCTCCGGCCCGAGGCCGCTGAGCAGCGGATGGCATGCAGGATCCTCGTGCGTCCACAGCATCAAGCCGAACCGGCGGGGATCACGCAGGCGCAAGGCAAGACCGTTGCTCAACTGCAAATCCACATGGTCGTGCTTTTCCACCGCCGTAGCGGCGGGCACCAACCGCAGACTACCGGACATGCCGAGATGAATGATGAGCGTACCGTCGGCGGTGATCAGCAACAGATACTTGCCACGGCGCCTTACCTCCCCGATCTCCTGCCCGGTGACGCTCGCCGCGAAGTTGCGCGGGATGGGCCGGCGCAGACGCCGCTCCCGCACCACCACCCGCGTGATGCGCTGCCCCACCACATGCGGGGCGATACCACGCGCCGTGGTCTCCACTTCGGGCAATTCGGGCATAGGGACAGGATATGTGGGTCGTTAATTGTTATCGGTCGTCGCGGTGGCGGCCGCCGGCTTGCCCAGAGTCAATAAGCGCTCCGCCTGATCACCGTCAAGATAAAACTGCATGCCGATCTCCGGCCGCGCCAGGATCAACTCCGGCTTGCGGGTGATGATCTCATACTGCAGCGGCGATTGTCCGCCCTCCAGCCGAATCACCACTTTCCCTTGAGCGGGACGTTTATCATAGGGCGCCACCCGCAATGCCTGGGCCTCGCGCCATGCCTTAACCACCGCCTGCACGGCATCCTGGGAAATTTTTTCGTCCGCCGGCGTCACCATCCATTCTCCCTTGTCACCGCGGGCAAGCTTGGCATCCGGCAATTCCAGGGCAACCACACCCTTGCCCTTAGTCACCAGATCACGGCTCACCCAGGTCGCCGCATCGGCCATGAGGTCGTACATATAGCGATCGGCAATGAGATGTATGGTATCACCCACCCGCACATAACGCCGATCATCTACCGGCGCAACGCCGCCGAACGACAATTCGCTATCGTCGAGGCGCAAGCTCACTGCGGGCTTGGCCAGACCGAACGCGGCGAGGTCCTTGCCCGCCGCCGGGAAGCGCGACAGGCTCTCGGCCTCCGCCACCTGCAACAGGCTGTCTATGCGCACCGGGTTGGCCGCAACCTTGACAGGTTCGGCCAACCGCCATGCGCCATCCTGCTTGTCGAGCTTGATAGTGCCATGGCGATTGTTAATGACGATCTTGTTAATGGCCGCCGGGGTTAAACCGGTCAGTTTGACGGCGGCCGGCTTGGGAGGATGGCCCGGCTCCTGCCACACCACCCACACCAGCACCGCCAGGGCCACCACCAACCAGATATTGAGCAATGCCCGTTTGCCCATCGCCTATCCTTAAACCTTCATCGTTTACGGCGCCGCAGCCAGATGGTCAGACCGCCGGCCAACAACAGCGCCGGCAAGCCGAACAGAAAACCGAAGCCGATCACGCTGGTCTCCAGGGACGACAACTGCAGCCGGGTATCCGGCGCGGTCTTGGCGGGAATGTTGAGGAAATCTTCGTCCGCGCTCAGCCAATTGACCATGTTGACGCCGAGATCGAGATTGCCCACATTGCCCAGATATTGATTGGAGAGAAAGTCACCGTCACCGGTAACGATCACCCGCTGCTGTCTGCCCGTCTGTTTTTGCCCGCCCTTGGCGTCCTTCTTGTCTTGATCATGGGTCAAATTAATGCCGATAGTCACCGGCCCCCGAATATCTTCCTTATCGCTGAAACTGACCTTGCCGCTGCTGATATCGCCGGTCTCCACCCAACTGCTGGTCCCGGTCTTGAGCAAGGCCTGGCTCTGCCAGCCCGGCGGGGCGGACTCCTTCAATCCCGCCGCCAGGGGAAACACCGAGAGCAGATTGAAGTCCTTGGTAATGGGGTCGGTCGGGGGATAGCTGGTCACCGCCGCGATGGCGGCGCTCTGAATACCCAGCAACTGAGTGGTGAGGTCCACCACGATCCCCGGCAGGAACTCCACGCCCAGCTGCTTGGCCAGCGGCGCCAGGCCGTGCAGGGAATCGGGGTCGCCCAACCACAGCAGGTTGCCGCCGCGGCTGAGGTAATCCTGCACCGCCTTCACCTCGCCGGGCAATAAATCCACCTGCGGTTGGCTGATCACCAGCACCGAGGTATTGTCCGGGATGGTCGCGCTCTGGGCGAGATTGACGCTGCGCGCCTTGAAGCCCTTGTCCTCCAGCTGCTTCACCCACAGCGACAGATCGCGATTGGCCTCGCCATGGGGACGGCGTTCGCCGTGACCGTCGAGAAACACCAACCAACGTTCACCGCTGCGCAACAGCCGCTGCAAGGCATTGGTGATATTCTGTTCGTTCAAGTCTGATAACTGAATATGCTCCTTACGCCCGCCGTATTCCATCACCACCTCGCCGTCGCTGGTCACACCCATCTTCTGAGTGCGCGCCGGATCGGTATCGGGATTGACGAAGCTGAAACGGATATCTTTCTTGTAGCGCTGATAGCGGCCGATGATATCGCTGATATGGTCGCGCAACTCCCGGGTATCGCGGGCGAAGGCGGTGATGGTCAGCGGGTCTTTGACCTGCTGCAGCAGCTTGACGCTGGCCTCAGACAGGGAATGGCGGCCGTTGGCGGTCCAGTCCGCCTGGTAGTCGTAACGGGTACTCACCCAGGCCAGCAGGCCGACGACGGCCAGCAACAGCACCACGAACAACCAATTATTCAAACGGATGAGACGTCTTGAGCGCGGCGTGACTTGCATGATGGTCTTAGGGTTTCAAACTCAATGCTGTAGACGGTCCGCGTCCAGGCGGCGGATGCTGAGGATGATGAAGGTGGCGATGAACAACAGGTAATAGATCACGTCGCCGCTGTTGAACACCCCCTTGAGCAGGGAGGCATAGTGACGCAGGATGGAAAGATAACCCAGAAGCCCGCCGTAATCCCCGCTGCGCCCAGCCCCCACCCAATCGATGATCCACAGCCCCAACAACACGCCGAAGGTGGCAACCGCGGCGATGGCGGGCTGTGCCGTGAGGGTGGACATAAACAGCCCCACGGCGATGAAGCTGGCAGTCAACAGCACCACGCCCAACAAACCCGCGGCGAATAGGCCGAAATCCAGGTGTCCGCCCAGCAGCAGGGACAGTGGCATGAGGGCGATCATCACCACCAGGATCAGAAAGAAAGTAGTGACGCCGAGAAACTTGCCGAGAATGATCTCGGTCATGGACACCGGCGCCGATAACAGCAGACTCAAGGTCTGGCCGCGACGTTCGTCGCTGATGAGGCGCATGGTCAGCATCGGCACCGCGAACAACAGGAAGATCGAGGCCTGGCCGAACAGTGGAGCCACCACCAGATCTGTGATGCCCGGCGCCCCCGCCATGGCCGCCAGGCGCGGCTGCAAGGTGAGATAATTATCGATGCCGATCAGGAAAAAATAGGCCAGGATCAATTGCTCCACCGCCAACATGCTCCACGCCAGCGGCGATAAAAACAGCCGTCGCAACTCCAGGGCCGCAATGGAGAAGGTCATGCCGCCGCTCCTTGCGCCTGTTCCGTGGGATCGCTGCGGGTAATGTCCACGAACACCTCTTCCAGGGACATGCGTTCCGGGATCAATTCGTATAAACCCCAGTCGTGCCGCGCCGCCGCCAATGCCAAGGCCTCGGCGGGGCTGTGCTCGGGAACGTAATGGATGCGCCAGCGGCCTTCTTCCAATGCCTCCACCGCCTCCACGCCGGCCAGGCCTTCCAGCTCCGCACTGGGCGGCGAGCGGCGCAGCCCCACCACCAGGCTGGAGGCGCGCATGCGCAGCTGCAGGCCGGCGATGGTATCGTTCAACAGCAGTTTGCCGGCGCTGATGATCTGCACCCGGTCACATACCGCCTGGACTTCGGGGAGGATATGGGTAGAGAGGATGATGCTGTGCTCGCCGCGCAGTTCGCGGATCAGGGCGCGTATCTCGCGCATCTGCAAGGGATCGAGTCCTACCGTAGGTTCGTCGAGGATCACCACCGCCGGCGAATGAATGATGGCCTGGGCGATCCCCACCCGCTGCTGATAACCCTTGGAGAGATTGCCGATGAGGCGCCGCCCCACCGCGGTGAGGCCGCAGCGCTCCTTGGCGATGGCGGCAGCGGCGCGCTGCTGTTGGGCGGGGATACGATTGAGGCGTGCGCAGTAGGCGAGATATTCGTCCACGCTCAACTCGCGATACAGCGGTGGTTGATCGGGCAGATAGCCGAGGCCGGCCTTGGCGGCGGTGGGCCGGTCGAGGAGATCGATGCCGTTGATCCAGACCTGGCCGGCGCTGGGCGCCAGGTTTCCGCTGATGATCTGCAAGGCGGTGGACTTGCCGGCGCCGTTGGGCCCGAGCAGGCCCAGGACCTCGCCCTTGCCCACGGTGAAGCTCACGTCGTCGAGAGCACAGGTGTGACCGTAGTAGCGGTACACATGCTCCAATCGGATCAAATCGCCGGTATCGCTCATGCGCCTTTGGTTTCTCGTTGATTGTTGACAGCGCAGTGTACCCCAATAAATTGTGGAGTCACTGTTGCCGCACGCCGCGGCATATAATGAACGAGGCTTAAAGAGTCCTCAATCATGAAAAAGTTCCCGACGGCGGCACCATGGCAGCACAGATAGTGAAATTCTTGGGCATCGACACCGGCGGCACCTTCACCGATTTCGTGCTCTACGACGGCGCGACATTGCGCATTCACAAGCGCCTGTCCACACCCGCCGCGCCGGAACAGACCATCCTCGCCGGCATCGCCGAGCTGGGCC
>CAZOTG010000144.1:0-5754 GCA_964582585.1 uncultured Chromatiaceae bacterium
CATGACCGACCCTTATGATATGCGCGATGTCCTCGGTGAGCGGGTGGATCTCATCGTCGACGGCGGCTATTGCGGTTATGAGTACACCACCGTGGTGGATCTCACCGGTGGTGTGCCCAGCGTGCTCCGGGTCGGTAAGGGCGATGTCAATGTCTTTTATTCCCAGGCCGGCTGAATTCATGGGGTTAGCTCAGGTATTGGTAAACGGGTTATACTCCGCCGATGCAGGAGCTTAATCTTATTCAGGAGGTGGCGGTCTGGGCGCTGCCGGTGTTATTCGCCATAACCATGCACGAAGTAGCCCATGGCTGGGTGGCGAAGCAATTGGGCGATCCCACCGCCATGATGTTGGGACGCTTGACCCTCAATCCCCTAAAACACATCGATCCTGTCGGCACGATTCTAGTGCCACTTACCTTGATCGTGATAAGTAAATTCACGGGTGGAGGCCTGTTCATTTTTGGATGGGCCAAGCCGGTGCCCGTTACCGCGGAAAATCTCCACCATCCCAAGCGCGATATGGCTCTGGTGGAGGCGGCTGGGCCGACGGCCAATCTGATCATGGCCATCCTGTGGGCGTTGATCATGAAATTGGTCTACGTGCTGCCCAGCGGTATGTTGAGTTTGGCGCTGCCCCTGACCTATATGGCGGGGGCGGGCATCGCCATCAACCTTCTGTTGATGGTGCTCAATCTCCTGCCCATCCCGCCCTTGGACGGCAGCCGGGTGGTGGCGGGTCTTCTCCCGGACACGTTGGCGTGGAAGTACAGCCGCATCGAGCAATATGGGTTGATCATCTTATTGGGCTTGATGGTGACCGGCATTCTGGGAATGATCATATGGCCGCCCGTGACGATTTTGCAGGGTATGATCTACCGTATGTTCGGCATCTAGCCCGCGTTGCCCATGGCTTTTGTGATGTAATTTATAATATATATCTTGCAACACTATGAGGATAATGAAGATTTGAGCATGGTACCCAATCAACCGCAACGCGTGCTGTCCGGTATGCGTCCCACCGGCCGTCTGCATCTGGGCCATTATCATGGGGTATTGAAGAATTGGCTGCAGCTGCAGCACGAGTATGAGTGTTTCTTCTTCGTCGCCGACTGGCATGCCCTGACCACCGACTACGAGCATCCTCAGGACATCGAGAGCAATACCTGGGAGATGATCATTGACTGGCTGGCGGTGGGCATCAACCCCAAGGCGGCCAAAATCTTCATCCAATCGCAGATCCCGGAGCATGCAGAGTTGCACCTGCTGCTGTCCATGAGCACGCCGCTGGGCTGGTTGGAACGGGTGCCCACTTATAAAGACCAGCAGGAGAAGCTCAAGGAAAAGGATCTGGCTACCTACGGCTTTCTGGGATACCCCTTGCTGCAGGCGGCGGACATTCTCATTTATAAGGCGGGTCTGGTGCCGGTGGGCGAGGACCAGGTGGTGCATATCGAGCTGGCCCGCGAGGTGGCGCGCCGCTTCAATCACCTTTACGGCAGTGAGCCGGATTTCGCCGAGAAGGCGGAGGCCGCCATCCAGAAAATGGGTAAGAAGAACGGAAAATTATACAAAGAGTTAAGAAGGAAATATCAGGAAATGGGTGATCAAGAGGCACTGGAGACGGCTCAGGCGTTTCTGGCCACGCAACAGAACATCACCCTGAGCGACCGGGAGCGTTTGTTCGGTTATCTCGAAGGGGTGAGCAAGACCATCCTGGTGGAGCCCCACCCCCTGCTGACCCCCCTGGCCAAGATGCCGGGTCTGGACGGTCAGAAGATGTCCAAGTCCTACGGCAATACCATCGGCCTGCGCGAAGAACCGGAGTCGGTTATCCACAAGTTCAAGACCATGCCCACCGACCCGGCGCGGGTGCGGCGCAGCGACCCCGGTAATCCGGATAAATGTCCCGTGTGGCAGTTTCACCAGGTATACTCTGAACAGGACGTGAAGGACTGGGTGCGGGAGGGCTGTACCACCGCGGGCATCGGTTGCCTGGAGTGCAAGCAGCGCGTCATCGACGCGGTGCTGGCGGAACAAGCCCCCATCCGCGAGCGGGCGCAGGAGTTTGCCGGGAATCACAATCTGGTGCGCGGTCTGGTGGCGGAAGGTTGCGAGGCGGCGCGGGATGTGGCCGAGGAAACCCTTGAAGAGGTCCGCGCGGCCATAGGTCTGAGCAAAAGCTTTTGAGAATATGATTTTCTATGTCTGATGTAATCGCCGAAACGCCGCCGTCCGAGACGCCCGCGCCGACGCTGGCCACGGTGCATGGCGCGCCGGTGACGGAATTGCCCAGGGACCTCTATATTCCGCCCGATGCCTTGGAGGTATTTCTCGAGGCGTTCGAAGGTCCGTTGGATCTGTTGCTTTACCTCATCCGTCGCCAGAACCTGGATATCCTCGACATTCCCATCGCCGAGATCACTCGGCAATACATAGAATACATCGAGCTGATGAAGGGCCTGCGCCTGGAATTGGCAGCGGAATATCTGGTTATGGCCGCTATGCTGGCGGAGATCAAGTCGCGCATGCTGCTGCCGCGTCCCAAGACCGAGGAAGGTGAAGAGGAGGACCCGCGGGCCGAACTGATCCGCCGTCTGCAGGAGTACGAGCGCTTCAAGAAGGCCGCGGAAGACCTGGAAAGCTTGCCGCGCATGGAACGGGATACCTTTGCCGTGGAGCTCGAGCCGCCGCGGCGCAGTGGGCCGCGGCCGCAGCCCGCGGTGTCGATGCAGGAATTATTGCTGGCGTTGAAGGATGTGCTGGTGCGCGCCGAGATGTTTTCCAATCACCATGTGCAGATGGAACCGCTGTCGGTGCGTGAGCGTATGACCAACGTATTGGGCGCGGTGTCGATGGAGAAGTTCACGGCGTTCTCCGCGCTGTTCAGTCCCGAGGAAGGCAAGATCGGCGTGGTGGTGACCTTTCTCGCGGTCCTGGAATTGATGAAGGAATCGCTGATTGAAATCGTTCAAACGGAACCTTATGGTCCCATTTATGTAAGGGCTCCCCAGCATGTCGATGAACCCACAGTCGTTGAATCCGCAAGCGATGAACATAGCACAGTTGAAGAATATTCTTGAAGCGGCCCTATTGGCGGCCGGCGAACCCCTGAGCCTGGATCGCCTGCTCGGCCTGTTTCCTGAAGGGGAGCAACCTGATAAGGAATCAGTGCGCGAGGCCTTGCGGGTCTTGGGCGAGGACTGCGACACGCGGGGCATCGAGCTCAAGGAAGTGGCCAGCGGTTTCCGCCTGCAGGTCAAACAGGAACTGGCGCCGTGGGTGTCGCGCCTCTACGATGAGCGGGCGCCCCGTTATTCCCGCGCCCTGTTGGAGACCCTGGTGTTGATCGCCTACCGTCAGCCCATCACTCGCGGTGAGATCGAAGACATCCGCGGCGTTACCGTCAGCACCAACATCGTAAAGACCCTCCAGGAACGGGAATGGATACGGGTGGTGGGTCATCGCGAGGTGCCGGGCAAGCCCGCCTTGTACGGCACCACCCGCGAGTTCCTGGACTATTTCAACCTCAAGAGCCTGGGCGATCTGCCTTCCCTGGCGGAGATTCGCAGCCTCGATATGATCGCCGGTGATTTCGCGGATATCCTGCCGCCCCTCACCCGGCAGGCTTCGACGGAAGAGACCGAGGAAGAGGGCGAGACCGCCGCGGAGAACATCCCTGCCGAACAGGAAGAGGCGGGCGCGGCTCATACCGTGCATTGATCCCTTATGACTGCTGAATCAGCGCAGCGCCTGCATAAACGCCTGGCGCAGGTGGGCTGTGGTTCGCGCCGCACCATCGAGGAGTGGATACGCGCCGGGCGCATCACCGTCAACGGCCTGCCTGCCCAGGTGGGTGCTTCAGTGTCGCCGGGCGATGTGGTGTGCATCGACGGCAAGACGGTGAATTGGGAACAGACCGCCACAGCCATGCCGCGGGTGTTGATCTACAACAAGCCCAGTGGCGAGATGTGCACCCGTTCCGACCCCGAAGGGCGCGCCACGGTGTTCGATCGCCTGCCTCGCGTCGCGGGACGCTGGGTAATGGTGGGGCGTCTCGACTATACCACCCTGGGTCTGCTGCTGTTCACCAATGACGGCGAACTCGCCCATCGCCTCATGCATCCCTCCCGCGCCATGGAGCGAGAATATGCGGTGCGGGTGTTGGGCCAGGTGGATAACGACATGCTGCGCCGCCTGCGCGAAGGCGTGATATTGGAAGACGGTCCGGCGCGTTTCGACGCGATCGTGGATGCCGGCGGACAGGGCAGCAATCACTGGTATCACGTCATCGTTCACGAAGGCCGCAACCGCGAGGTGCGACGGTTGTGGGAATCCCAGGGGGTGACCGTGAGCCGCCTGATGCGGGTGCGCTACGGGCCGATCATGCTGCCCAAGGGCCTGTTGCCCGGACGACATCGCGACTTGGAGGAGGCGGAGGTGAACGCCCTGCTGGCCGCGGCGGGGATGGCCAAGCCGCGGTCCGGTCCGTCGCGACGCCGTTCTTCACCCGGCAAAGCCGCGACGCCGCGGCGCAGGTCCACCGCCGGACGTCCGTGAGTTTCCTCAAGGTACACGACCTGCTGTTGGAGGCCTATGGTCCCCAACGGTGGTGGCCCGCGCGTACGCCTTTCGAGGTGATGGTGGGCGCGGTGCTCACCCAGAACACCGCCTGGACCAATGTGGAGAAGGCCATCGCCAAGCTGCATGGGGCGGGCGTCATGGAGGCGGAGCTTATTTTGAAGGCGCCGCAACGGCGCGTGGCCGCCTGGATACGCTCGGCGGGTTACTTCAACGTCAAGGCCAGACGCCTGCGCAACTTCTGCGCCTGGTATGTGGAACACGGCGGCGAAAAGCGGTTGCGTCGTCTGGAAACCGCCGTCCTGCGTCACGAATTGTTGAGCGTCAACGGCATCGGCCAGGAAACGGCGGACGATATCCTGCTATACGCCTTCCACCGCCCGGTATTCGTCATCGATGCCTATACACGGCGTATATTCTCGCGTTTACAGATGCTGGAAGGCGACGAAGCCTACGACACCATGCGAGAACATATCGAAGCGAGGCTGCGGCGCGAAACCCGCGGCAAGCGCGAGCTGGCGCCCTTGTTCAACGAGTATCACGCCTTGATCGTCCGTCACGGCAAGGACATATGTAAACCGCGGCCGCGCTGCGAGTCATGCCGTTTGGCGCGGCGTTGTCCTGCAGCAATATAAGGTTACGTTTTGTTCAAGTGTGCGTCGATTAATCGTTGTGCCGGGAAGGGGTGAACCCAATACAGACACTGCTCCCATGTGTTGAAGCAAAAGTGTCGGTAATTAGAATAGCGTTAAGGGCGGCCATCGTTATTACCATTTACGACACCGCCTGCAATGCCAGGTTGGCGGTATCGGCGATGGCTTCATGGGCGGGGAGGCTGGGACGCAGGCGCGCCATGACCGCGGCGGCGGTGGCGCGATAGGCGGTGAGTTTTCCTCCGTAGATAGTCAACAGACGCGGTTTATCGGCCCGGTCCGGATGGAGGATGGTTTCCCGCGAGCGGCTGAACGGGGAGTCGGACTGGGCCGGCAAGACCCGCAGGCCGGCGAAGGCGTCGAGGACCTGGTGCTCGCCGCCGCGATAGCGGGGAAAATAGTGGGCGAGGGTTTCCCACAGGTAATCGATTTCATCCTGCCGGGGTTGAACCTGGGCGGGGTCGCCGCGATAGATGGTCTCGGTGGTGCCCACCAGGGTCTTGCCGCGCCAGGGCATGACGAA
>CAZOTG010000145.1:0-5744 GCA_964582585.1 uncultured Chromatiaceae bacterium
CAGGTCCAGGGCGGCGACCACCTCTTCGAAGCCGATGCGGCGTTCCGCCGCCGGGGTGCGGCGCAGGCCGTATTGCAGATTGCCGCGCACCGCCAAATGATCGAAGAGTCGCGCCTCCTGGAATACCACGCCCACCCGGCGCCGATGGGGCGCAACAAACGAATCATGGGCACCGTCCTGCCATGTGTCGTTGCCGTGGGACAGAAACCCCCCGGTGGTCCGCTCCAGGCCGGCGATGCAGCGCAGCAAACTGGTCTTGCCGGCGCCGGAGGGCCCATGAAGGGCGATGATGCCGCCGGCCGGGAGCGTATCATCCACCTCCAGGACGAAGTCGCCGCGCTGCAGACGCAGCCACAACCGCAGGGCGGAGGGCGCCGCCGCGGCGTTCATGGCGGCC
This sequence comes from uncultured Chromatiaceae bacterium, assembly GCA_964582585.1. Classification (GTDB taxonomy): domain Bacteria; phylum Pseudomonadota; class Gammaproteobacteria; order DRLM01; family DRLM01; genus JARRQJ01. Next base: position 398 of record CAZOTG010000145.1, read on the forward strand.
ATCCCGTCCGGGTACGGCGGCTCAGTCCGTAGACCATCAGCAGCGCCGCAAAGGAAAACACCAGCAGCCCGGCGGCCAGGGCATGGGCATCGCCGTAATGCAGGGTCTCCACCCGATCATAGATGGCGATGGACAACACCTGGGTCTTGCCCGGGATATTGCCGCCGATCATCAGGATCACGCCGAATTCGCCCACGGTGTGGGCGAAACCCAGGGTGGCGGCGATGACGAAGCCGCGACGTGCCGCGGGCAGGGTGATGCTGACGAAGCGATCCCAGGGTGAAGCGCGCAGGGTGGCGGCCGCCTCCAACAGCGGCTCGCCAACGGCGGTGAAGGCGGTCTGCAGTGGCTGCACCACGAAGGGCAGGGAGTAGATCACCGAGCCTACCACCAGGCCGGCGAAGGAAAAGGTGAGGGTCTCGCCGGTGGCCGCCAGCCAGGGTGCGCCGATGAAGCCCTGGGGCCCCAAGGCGATGAGTAGATAGAAGCCCAGCACCGTCGGTGGAAGCACCAGGGGCAAGGCCACCACCGCCTCCACGGCGGGTTTAAAGCGGTTGCGGCTGCGGGTCAGCCACCAGGCCAGCGGCGTGGCGATGAGCAGCAGGATGGCGGTGGTGATGGCGGCGAGCCGCAGGGTGAGCAGGACGGGGGGCCAGAGGGTGAAACTATCCATTTGGCCGTTACTGTAACGATCAGCAGGGCAAAGAGCAAAGAGCAAAGAGGAAAGGGCAGAGTAAAGAGAAAAGAGCAAAGAGGAAAGTTGAAAAAGCACTTCAACCGCCGAGACATCAAGGGATTTGGCTCCCGTTGTCCCAGCGAAAGCTGGGACCCAGGCATTAAAAACCAAAGGCGCTGGATTCCAGCTTGCGCTGGAATGACGGCTAGGAGCATCGTGTCCCGATGCCTATTGGAGCAAGTGCTATCAGACAAGGGAAAAGCGTGGGTCCTTCTTAGCTTTTCACTTTCCTCTTTCCACTTTGCTCTTTACTCTGCTTCTATGAGCAGCAGCTCCAGCAGCGCCTTCTGGGAATGCAGGCGGTTTTCCGCCTCCTCCCAGGCCACGCTCTGGGGGCCGTCGATGACCTCGCCGGTGACCTCTTCGTCGCGGTGGGCGGGCAGGCAGTGCATGAACAAGGCGTCGGGTTTGGCCAATGCCATGAGTTCGGCGTTGACCTGATAGGGGGCGAAGGCGGCGCGCCGCGCCTCCTCTTGCTCTTCCTGGCCCATGCTGGCCCACACGTCGGTGACCACCAGGTCCGCGTCCCTGGCGGCGGCGGCGGGATCGTCCATCAAGGTGACATGGGTATCGGCGGCGTGGAGCTCGGCGGCGTCCGGACAATAGCCCTCGGGGCAGGCGACCCGCAGTTCGAAGTCCAGGCGTTGCGCGGCATGGATATAGGAGTGGCACATATTGTTGCCGTCACCCAGCCACACCACGGTCTTGCCGCGGATATCGCCGCGGTGTTCGAAATAGGTCTGCATGTCCGCCAGCAACTGACAGGGGTGCTCGCGGTCGGTGAGGGCGTTGATCACCGGTACCTGGGAATAGGCGGCGAACTGCTCCAGCTTGCTGTGTTCATAGGTGCGGATCATCACCACGTCCACCATGCGCGACAGTACCCGCGCGGTGTCCTCGATGGGTTCGCCGCGGCCCAGCTGGGTGTCGCGGGGCGAGAGGAAGATGGCGTGACCGCCGAATTGCAGCATGGCCGCTTCGAAGGCCACCCGAGTGCGGGTGGAGGATTTTTCGAAGATCATCCCCAGCACCTTGTTCCTGAGGGGCTCGTAGTTCTCGTCCCGTTGGCGCATGGCCTTCAGTTCCGTGGAGCGCGCCACCAAGGCGCGCAGCTCAGCGGCGGAAAGATCGAGCAAGGATAGGAAATGACGGACCGCCATGGTGTTTGTCTCAGGCGCTCAAGCGGCGGCGTCGCCCGCAAAGGCCGTGACCAGCTCCGCTACGGTGTCGACGACGTGATCCGCCTCTTGGTCGCTGAGGATCAGCGGCGGCAATAGGCGGATCACCCGTTCGGCGGTGACGTTGATCAGCACGCCCTTTTGCAGCGCCTGTGCCACCAGTTCGCCGCAGGGGCGTTCCAGTTCGATACCGATCATCAGTCCCTTGCTGCGAATGGCGGCGACCGGCTTGTGCGCGCCGCCCCCGCCCGGGAGGAGTTTGCCCCGCAGGCGCGTCACCATGCGGGTGTTGAGTTCCGCGGCCCGCGCCGGAAGATTTTCCTTTTCGATGACGTCGATGACCGCCAGCGCCGCGCTACAGGCCAGGGGATTGCCGCCGAAGGTGGTGGCGTGATTGCCGGGCTTGAAGGTGTTCGCCGCTTCGCCCCGCGCCAGGCAGGCGCCGATGGGCACGCCGTTGGCCAGACCCTTGGCCAGGGTGATCACGTCGGGGATGATGGCGGTGTGTTGGTAGGCGAACCAGCGGCCGGTGCGCCCCATGCCGGTCTGCACCTCGTCCAGCATCATCAGCCAGCCGTATTGATCGCAGATGGCGCGGATGCCGGTGAGATAGTCGTCGTCGGGGACATTGACGCCACCCTCGCCCTGCACCGGCTCCACCAGCACCGCCACCACCTCGGGGCTGTTCTTGGCGATGGTGCGCAGGGCCTCGAGATCGTTGTAGGCCATCCGCAGGAAGCCGCGCACCAGGGGCTCGAAGCCCGCCTGGGTCTTGCGGTTGCCGGTGGCGGTCAGGGTCGCCAGGGTGCGGCCGTGAAAGCTGTTCTCCGCCACCACGATGGTGGGGGTGGTGATGCCTTTATTATGGCCGTAGAGGCGCGCCAGCTTGATGGCCGCCTCATTGGCCTCGGCCCCGGAGTTACAGAAGAACGCCCGGTCCATGCCGCTGAGGCGGGTGAGGCGCTCCGCCAATTGTTGCTGTTTGGCGATGCCATAGAGGTTGGAGGTATGCACCAGGAGGCGGGCCTGTTGGCACAGCGCCTCGGCCACCGCCGGGTGGGCATGACCCAGCCCGCATACCGCTACGCCGCTGATGGCGTCCAGGTATTTATTGCCCGCCGTGTCCCACAGCCATGCCCCTTCGCCGCGTTCGAAGCTGACCGGGAGCCGCGTATACGTCGACATCAATGCCTCTGACATAGTTTTGTCTTGACCCTATAAAAGCAAAAAGGCAGTCCCGCCGGGGCTGCCGGAAATCCCAAAACCGCAATGGTACAAGCTCTTTTTCGCAGTGGCAAACCGGCGTGAGGCGCCGCGGTGAGGGGTCGGGCACCGGGTCCGGCCGGGGAGGCGGTGCGCCCGGGGGAGGGGCGTAGTGCGGCAAGGATAATATGCCTGTAACATTCTTGTATTGTAATCGTCACAGTTTGAGCGACGAGCGAGAATATTTATGGCTGTGAATATCTTATTGGTGGAAGACGAGCCGGCGATTCAGCAGATGGTGGCCATGGCCCTGCGCAAGGCGGGCTATGAGGTGGGCATGGTGAGCGACGCGATGGAGGCTCAAACCCATATCGCGGGGCGATTGCCGGATTTGATCCTGCTGGATTGGATGTTGCCGGGGACGAGCGGTGTGGAGTATGCCCGGCAGTTGAAGAAGAGCGAACTCACCCGGGAGGTGCCCATTATCATGTTGACCGCCCGTGGTGAAGAGTCTGATAAAATCCGGGGATTCGACAGCGGGGCGGACGATTACGTCACCAAGCCCTTTTCGCCGCGTGAACTGGTGGCGCGCATCAACGCGGTGCTGCGCCGCGCCGCGCCGCATGTGACGGCGGAGGTGATCGAGGCGGGTGGACTGCGTCTGGATGCGGCCAGTCACCGCGTCACGATGGACGATGAGATGTTGACCATGGGGCCGACGGAGTACCGCTTGTTGTATTTCTTTATGACGCATCCCGAACGGGTATACAGTCGCAGCCAGCTTTTGGATAGGGTGTGGGGCGGCGATGTCTATGTGGAGGAGCGTACGGTGGATGTGCACATCCTGCGTCTACGCAAGGTCCTGGCCACCCATGGTTACGATCGTCTTATCCAGACGGTGCGGGGTGCGGGTTATCGCTTTTCAATGGCATGACTAACCCCTGGCTCTCGGAAATTTCGCTGATCGCCGGCCTGCTGGTGGCGGCCTTGTTGCTGGGATTGCTGAGTGACCATCTCCTGTTGGCATTGTGGCTGGTGACGGTGGGTTATCTGGCCTTCCATATATACAATCTATGGCGCCTGGAGCACTGGTTGAGTACCGGCGCCGGCAGGCCGCCGCGCGGCGGGCAGGGGGTATGGGGCGAGGTTTATTATCAGTTCTATCGCCTGCGCCAGCATCACCGCCGCCGCAAGCGTACTCTTAGTCAATATCTGCAGCGCTTCCGCGAACTCACCGACGCCATGCCCGACGCCACCGTGGTGTTGCGTACCGAGGGCGGCGAGATCGAATGGTTCAACAGTGCCGCCGAACGTTTGTTGGGGCTGCGTACGCCGCAGGATATCGGGCAGCGCATCATGAATCTGGTGCGTCATCCGGTCTTTACCCAGTATTTTCACGAGCAGCGCTTCGGCGACCCCATCGAACTTCCCTCGCCGTTAAACGAGGCGCTGATGTTGTCGCTGAGCGTGGTCCCCTACGGTAAGGAACAATTGCTGCTGGTGGCGCGGGACAATACCCGCCTCCATAAGCTGGAGCAGGTGCGGCGCGATTTCGTCGCCAACGTCTCCCATGAAATGCGCACGCCTCTGACGGTGGTCAGCGGTTTTATCGAAACCCTGGCCGACGATCCCGATATCCGCCCCAAGGACAGGCAACATGCCTTGCATCTGATGAGCGAACAGACCAAGCGCATGCAGCATATCGTCGATGATCTGTTATTGCTGTCGCGCCTGGAGACGGATCAGCGGCCGTTGCGCCGTGAAAGAGTGGAGGTGCCCGCCATGCTGCGCATGCTGTGCGACGAGGCCAAGACACTGAGCGGCGGCAAGCACAGCATCCGACTCGAAGCGGAAGAGGGACTGCACTTGCGCGGCAGCACGGAGGAGTTGCGCAGCGCCTTCACCAATCTGATGTCCAATGCGGTGCGCTATACGCCGGCGGGCGGCAAGATCGAAATACGCTGGTACGCTGACGGTGCCGGCGCGCACTTCCAGGTGCAGGACAGCGGCGTCGGCATCGCCGAGCACGACATCCCGCGCCTCACCGAGCGCTTTTACCGGGTGGACGCGGCGCGCTCGCGCCAGAGCGGCGGCACGGGCTTGGGCCTCGCCATCGTCAAACATGTGCTGGAGAGGCACGATGCCCTTTTAGAGATAACCAGCCAGCTGGGTATCGGCAGCACCTTCAGTTGCGATTTTCCGTCGGCCGCTATCCTGCGCGCCATGGAGA
>CAZOTG010000146.1:0-5725 GCA_964582585.1 uncultured Chromatiaceae bacterium
TTTCTTTTGGCCGCGCAAAAGAAAGTCACCCGTCCTCGCGGACGGGACCGCGATTAGAAAAAACATCGCCGTAGGCGATTCGAGTCGTTGTTTGATTTCCCTCATCCTGTCCTTCTCCCGTAGGGAGAAGGGACGTTTCATTCAGCTAGATGCGTTTCATGGTCACAATGCCTCGTAAAACTCCCGATCCCTATGAGCCTGATCGCGGCTTCGCCCTTGCCGTAGCCTGAGCCTGCAACGGATCATCCGGCCAATAATGCTTCGGATACCGCCCTTTCAAATCCTTCTTAACCTCGTGATAACTACGCGCCCAAAAACCGGCCAGATCCTGAGTGACCTGCACCGGCCGGTAGGCAGGCGAAAGCAGGTGGATCAATAGCGCCACCCGCCCACCAGCAATCCGCGGCGTCTCCTTCAACCCGAACATCTCCTGAAGTCGTACCGCCAGCACCGGCGGATCGTTGTCGTAATCGATAGGGATGCGCGAACCACTGGGTACAGCAAGATGTGTCGGCGCAAGTTCATCAAGAGAACGTTGCTGCTCCCAACTCAAGCGCCCGCTGAGCGCGGCGTGCAAATCCAGATTGGCGAGATGGCCGCGGCGGGTGACGCCATTCAAATAAGGCGCCAGCCAGTCTTGGAGAGTGGCGAGCAGATATTCATCACTGACATCCGGCCATTGCTGCGGTTCGAGATGATGCAGGAACTGCACACGCTGCTGCCAACTGCGCAGGCCTTTGCTCCACGGCAGGCAGGCGATGCCCATCTCGCGGATGCCTTGCAGCATGGCATGGATGACGGTTTCGGGGTCGGCATCGCTCAATGGCGCATCGTCCAGGATCAACGCGCCCAACCGGCGCTGGCGGCGCGCTTGTACACATTCGTTGCGCCCATCCCACTCGATGATGTCCTTGATGGTAATGAGATCGGCGAAATATTCTTCCAATTCCCCGCGGCTGACGGCCGCGGCGAGAAAGATGCGCGCCTCTTTCTGGGCACCGTCGAGGTGGGCGGCGACGATATAGTCCGCGGCGCTCAGGGTTTCGTGGCGGGCGAACAGGGCACCGCGGCCGTTGGCCAGCAGGTAACGGGGTTCGCCGCCGGGGCGGCGCTGAGCGATGCGGTCGGGATAGGCGTAAGCGAGTAACACGCCGGTATGATCACTGCGTGAAGTGTCGTGATCGGCGATGCGCAATTGCCGCTGCCATTGCTCGGCCTGTTTGCGTACCCGCGTGCAGGCCATTCGATCGATATCTTCTTGCCTACTTCCCCTCTCCCTTTGGGATTTATGCCCTTTAGGGTAGAGGGCTAAGGGTGAGGGCCCTTCTGTACGCAACGCTTGCAAACGCAAATGCAGATCGGCGTCCCGTTCGCCCTTGATGATGTCCCGTTCGCTCAGTAATGCGGCGAGTTCGCAGGCCAGGGCGCCGTGACCGAGTTCCATGCCCATGATCACCATATGCGCCAGCCGCGGATGCATGGCCAGTTGAGCCATGCGCCGGCCGTGGGCAGTGATGGCGCCCTTGTCATCCAGCGCGCCCAGTTCCTGCAAGAGTTCGCGGGCCTGAGCGTAATGGGCGGCAGGTGGCGGGTCCAGCCAGGCCAGTTTGTCAGGATCGGCCACGCCCCACTGGGCCAAGTCCAGGGCCAGGGTGGCAAGGTCCGCCTCCAGTATCTCGGGGCGATTGTAGTCCGGCAGTTTGTTGTGCGCGCCCTCGCTCCACAAGCGATAGCACACGCCGGGTTCGAGACGGCCGGCGCGGCCGCGGCGTTGTTCGGCGGAGGCCTGGGAAACGTTGACGGTGGTGAGGCGTGTCAGGCCGCTGACCGGATCGAAGCGCGGCACCCGTGACCAGCCGCTGTCGATGACTACGCGGATGCCTTCGATGGTGAGACTGGTCTCGGCAATGGAGGTGGCCAGCACCACTTTGCGTTGCCCCACGGGCGCGGGGAGGATGGCCTGCTCTTGTAATTCTTGGCTGAGTTCGCCGTAAAGCGGACAGATCAGGGTATGCGCGCCGAGGTTGGCGTCGCGCAAGCGTTGTTCCGCGCGTTTGATCTCGGTCACGCCGGGTAGGAACACCAGGAGGCTGCCAGTCTCTTCCGCGAGGGCGCGCTTGATGGTGGCGGCCACATGATCGAGAAAGCCGGGACCGGTCGCGCGGCGCGGGTCAGGAGGCAGATAGCGGGTCTCCACGGGGAAGCTGCGACCGGTGCTGGTGATGATCGGCGCGTTACCCAACAAGGCCGCCACCGCTTCGCCCGCCAAGGTGGCCGACATGGCTAATAAACGCAGATCGTTGCGCAGCGCGGATCGGATCTCCACGCACAAGGCCAGGCCCAGGTCGGCCTGCAGGCTGCGTTCGTGGAATTCGTCGAAGATTACCAGCCCCACGTCGCCGAGGCTCGGGTTCTCTTGTAACAGGCGGGTGAGCACGCCCTCAGTGAGTACCTCGATGCGGGTGCGCTTACTGATGCGGCTGTCCAGCCTTACCCGGTAGCCCACGGTGTCGCCCACACCCTCGCCCAGTTGACGTGCCATGTAATAGGCGGCGCTGCGCGCGGCGAGACGGCGCGGTTCCAGCATCAGGATGCGTTTGCCGTCCAGCCAGGATTCATTCAATAACGCCAATGGAACGCGGGTGGTCTTGCCGGCGCCAGGTGAAGCTTGCAATACGGCGTTGTTGCCGTTGCGTAAAACCTCCGCCAGTTCGGAGATGACCTCATCGACAGGCAGCGCGGTGGTCATACTGCATGCAGCTTAAGCTTGCGCTGCGAGCTTCTTCTCCCACGCCAGCGCGGTCTTGACGATGAATTCCAGGTCATCGCGTTGCGGTTGCCACTTCAGCACGCCGCGGATGCGATCCGCCTTGGCGATGAGCGCGGGCGGGTCGCCGGCGCGGCGCGGTTGTTCGCGGACGTCGAGTTCGACGCCGCTCACTTTCTGCACGGTATCCAACACCTCTCGCACGCTGTAGCCGTGGCCGTAGCCGCAGTTGAGGGTTTGCGAGGTGCCGCCCTGTTCCAGGTAATTCAAGGCCAGGATATGGGCCGATGCCAGATCGTCGACATGGATGTAGTCGCGTACCCCCGTGCCGTCGGCGGTGGGATAGTCGGTGCCGAACACGGCCACATGGTCGCGCTTGCCCAGGGCATGTTCACAGGCGACCTTGATGAGATGGGTGGCCTTGGGCGTGGATTGACCGATGCGGCCCTCGGGATCGGCGCCGGCGACGTTGAAGTAGCGCAGGGCCACGTAACGCAGATCGCTGGCGGCGGCCAGATCGCGCAGCATCCACTCGCTCATGAGTTTGGACAGACCGTAGGGGTTGATGGGTGCCAGGGGGCTGTTCTCGCCGGCAGCGGTTCCTTCCGGGATGCCGTACACCGCGGCGGTGGAGGAGAAGATGAAGCGCTTGACGCCGTTCTCCTGACAGGCCTGCAGCAGGTTGCGGGTGTTGCAGGTGTTGTTGCCGTAGTACTTGAGGGGTTCGGCTACCGATTCCGGCACTACGATATGGGCGGCGAAGTGCAGCACCGCTTCGATGCCGTGTTCGCGGATGAGACGGCCGGCCAGTTCCATGTCGCCGCTGTTGCCCTCCACCAATTCGCCGTGGAGCACGGCCTGGCGAAAGCCGGTGGAGAGATTATCGAGGACGATGACCGGATATCCGGCGGCGCCCAGTTGCCGGACTACATGGCTGCCGATATAACCGGCGCCGCCGGTCACCAATACGGGTTTACGCGTCGTCATTGCTGCTGTTTCCTGTGCCTGGCCCAAATTAGGCGAAAGAATAGCATCTTTGTCGTGCTTTCTCTGGTGCGGCTCTGGTGAGTTGCCTACAATAGCGCATCTGATGAAAGCGTCCCGGAAGGTACCCCATGAATGATCTGATCGCCCCCTATGGTGGGGAATTGGCGGTGTTGTTTGCCGACGAGGCCCGCACGGCGGAGTTGAAGGAAGGGGTCCAGGCCATGCCTTCCTGCGACCTCACTCCCCGCCAGCAGGCGGACCTGGACCTGCTGATGAGCGGCGCCTATTCGCCCTTGCCCGGCTATATGGGGCAGGCCGATTACGCGCGGGTATTAAAGGAGATGCGCCTGGCGGATGGCACCCTGTGGCCGGTGCCGGTGACCCTGGATGTGGGCGAGGCCCTGGCGGGCAAGCTGGCGCCGGGTCAGGGTCTGGCTTTGCGTGATCTGGAGGGGGTGCTGTTGGCGGTACTCTATATAGAGGACATCTGGCAGCCGGACCGCGCTGCCGAGGCCCAGGTCTTGTACGGCACCGCCGATCCCGGCCACCCCGGCGTCGACCAGCTCCTCAATAAGACCCAGCCGGTGTACGTGGGCGGGCGCGTGGAGGGGGTGGAGGCGGTAGCCCGCCACAGCTTCACGGCCCTGCGCCACTCACCCACGGAGCTGCGCCAGCAGTTCGCCAAGCGGGGCTGGGTGCAGGTGGCGGCGTTTCATACCGCCGACCCCATTCACGGCGGGCAGCACAAGTTGACCATGCGCGCGGTACGGGAACTGGGGGCTAATCTCCTGCTGCACCCGGTGGTGGACGATGAGGAGGACTATTACTACAGGGTGCGCTGCTACCGGGGGGTGCTGGAGCAGTACCCCCAACAGACTACCCTGTTGAGCCTGTTGTCCCTCCCGGCGCGGGGCGGCGGATTGCGGGAGTTGCTGTGGCACGCCATGGTGCGTCGCAATTTCGGGTGCAGCCACCTGCTTTGGGAAGCGGGGTCGGCAGGAGGTTACGACATCGACGGTGATGCACTGCAGGATGCCGTCGGCCGCTATGGCGATGAAGTGGGGGTGCAATTGCTGGCCCAGGAGCCCTTGGTGTACGTGGAAGACAGCGCCGATTTTCTGCCGGTTTCCCAGGTGCCGTCCGGGGCGCGGACCCTGGTCATGGACCCGGCCGAGCTGCGGCGGCGGCTGCGCGAGGACCTGGAGATCCCTACCTGGTTTTCCTATCCTGAGGTGATCGCGGAACTGCGTGCCCGCTACCCATCACATTCGAAACAAGGACTTACCTTGTTTTTCACCGGACTTTCGGGGTCCGGCAAGTCCACCATCGCCAAGGCGGTGGTGGCCAAGCTCCTGGAACTGGGCGGCCGGCCAGTGAGCCTGCTGGACGGCGACGTGGTGCGCAAGAATCTGTCCAGTGAGCTGGGCTTTTCCAAGGAACACCGCAACCTCAACATCCGCCGCATCGGCTATGTGGCCAGCGAGATCACCAAGAACGGTGGGATTGCCATCTGTGCCCCCATCGCCCCCTACGCCGAGCTGCGCCGCGAAGTGCGGCAGATGATCAGCCAATACGGCGGTTTCATCGAGATACACGTGGCCACCTCCCTGGAGGTGTGCGAGGGGCGGGACCGCAAGGGCCTCTATGCCAAGGCGCGGGCGGGTATTATCAAGGAGTTCACCGGCATCAGCGACCCCTACGAGGCCCCGGAAAATCCGGAACTGCGCATCGACACCGACGGTCTCACCGTGGAGGAAGCGGCCCAGCGGGTGTTCCTCTATCTCGAGCAGCAGGGCTATATCGCCTGAAGACAAAAAATCGTTGAAAGCCGGTCATCTAAGCACAGTCAGACGTTGACAGGCAAGAGCTGTTTCATCAAAATACGCCCCTTGCATCTTACGGAGGGGTTCCCGAGCGGCCAAAGGGATCAGACTGTAAATCTGACGGCTCAGCCTTCGGAGGTTCGAATCC
>CAZOTG010000147.1:0-5725 GCA_964582585.1 uncultured Chromatiaceae bacterium
GAAGGCGACATTGCCGCGGCTCAAAATACTGGAGATCCTGGAGCGCAATGCCCACCTGCATATGCGCGCCGAGGATATCTACAAGGCCTTGCTGGAGAGCGGTGACGACGTGGGCCTGGCGACGGTGTATCGCGTGCTGACCCAGTTCGAGGCCGCCGGCCTGGTGACCCGCCACCACTTCGAGGGTGGCCACGCGGTGTTCGAACTGAATCAAGGCATACACCATGATCATATCCTGTGTGTCTCCTGCGGCCGCGTCGACGAATTCGTGGACGAGGTGATCGAGGAACGGCAGCGCGCCATCGCTAAGAAGCACGGCTACAGCATTACCGATCACAGTCTGTATATCTATGGGAAGTGCAAGGAGTGCCAGGCAAAAGAGAAAGTTTAGAGTTTAAGGTTACGGGTTTCGAGTTTAACTACATAGAAGCGTTCCCTCTCCCAACGGGAGAGGGGCAGGGTGAGGGGAGTAATAACTCGAAACTCTAAACCCGAAACTCGAAACTAAGCTTTACTAAGCTTTCTCTTTAGCTTTTTTCACCATCTCCTTCGCATGCGCCCGCGTCTGCTTGGTGATTTCCAGCCCCCCCAGCATGCGGGCGATCTCTTCGCAGCGCGCGGTTTCCGACAGCGGGGTGATGACGGTGAAGGTCTGGCCGCCCCGCGCCTCTTTGCTGACCTGCAAGTGATGATGGGCGAGGGCCGCCACCTGGGGGAGGTGGGTGACGCACAGCACCTGATGTGAACCGCCCAGGGTGCGCAGCTGCTTGCCCACGATCTCCGCGATGCCGCCGCCGATGCCCACGTCCACCTCGTCGAACACCAGGGTGGGGACCCGCACGCTGCGCGCGGTGATCACCTGGATGGCCAGGCTGATGCGCGACAGCTCGCCGCCGGAGGCCACCTTGGTGAGGGGGCGCAGGGGTTGGCCCGGGTTGGCGCTGACCTGAAATTCCACCTGTTCCATGCCATGGGGTGAATACTCACCGGCGGCGCGCGCCTCCAGGGTGATGGCGAAGCGTCCCCCGGGCATGCCTAGCTCGTGGATGTGCTTGGACACCTGGGTGCCCAGGGTCTTGGCCGCTTTGTTGCGACCGGCGCTGAGTTTGGCGGCGAGCTTGTCGAAACGCTGCGCGGCCGCCTCGATGTCCTGTTGCAGGCTTTCCAATTGCACGTCGCTGTTTTCCAGTTCCGCCAGTTCTTCCCGTAAACGGCCATGCAGGTCCGCCAGCTCCGCCACCTCGATGCGGTGTTTGCGCCCCGCGTCGTGCAGTTCGTTCATGCGGTTTTCCACCTCCGCCAGGCGCCGCGGATCGAGATCCACGCTGCCTGCGTAATCGCGCAATTCCCCGGCGGCCTCGTCCAGTTGGATGGCCGCGTCGTTCAGCAATTGCAGCGGCGCGGCGAGGCGGGCATCGTAGCGCTGCAATTGTTCCAGCTCCTGTCGAGTGTGGCCGAGCTGCGCCGACAGCGAGTTCTCATCTTCATAGAGCGTCTGCAAGGCGCGCTGACAGGTGTCGAGCAGGCGGTTGGCGTGATGGAGGCGGGTGTGTTCTTCCTCCAGGGCGGCGACCTCGTCGGCGCTGGGGTTCAGGGCGTCCAGTTCCCGCACCTGATAGCGCAGCAGGTCCAGGCGCGCCTCGCGGTCGGCGGCGGCGTGATGCAGGTCCTGCCATTTTTGATTCAGCGCCTGCCACTGGTAATAGCATTCGGTCACCTGGTCGCACAGCGCACCGTGGCCGGCGAAGTCGTCCAGCAATTCCCGCTGCACGTCGCGGCGCAGCAGCGATTGATGTTCGTGCTGGCCATGGATGTCCACCAGCCAGCCGCCCGCCTGCTGCAGGGTCTGCATGGGCACGGGATGGTTGTTGATGAAGCCGCGGGAGCGTCCCTCGCGGGTGATGAGCCGGCGCAGGATGCAGTCCTCCTCGACGTCGATGCCCTGTTCATTGAGCCAGGCGAGGAAGGCGGGGAGTGCCGCCACGTCGAAGGTGGCACTCACCTCGGCGCGTTCGCAGTCGTGGCGCACCACGCTGCTGTCGGCGCGGTCCCCCAGCACCAGCCCCAGGGCGTCCACCAGAATGGATTTGCCGGCCCCGGTCTCGCCGGTCAAGGCGGTCATGCCGCCGGCCAGTTCCAGTTCCACCTGGTCGATGATGGCGAAGTCGCGGATATAGAGATGGGTGAGCATGGGGGCTTCTATTTCTGCGAAGAATATTGTTTATGAAAGCTCAGATAAAGTTCTAATTCGCCATTCCGGCGAAAGCCGGAATCCAGGGAATCATTAAAAGCAAAGACACTGGATTCCAGCGTGCGCTGGAATGACGGGATAAAGGGGGTTGTCAAAAACATCTTTGATCTGCGCCCTTGTCATCACATTGAAAGTTACTCCCGTTTCGATCCCCAGCGTAGCTTGGCGCGGAGGATTTGGAAATAGTCGTGGTTGGCGGGGTGGATCAGGCGGATGGGCCGGTCCTTTTTCGCGATCAGGATCCGGTCGCCTTCGCGCAGGTCGTAGTTGGTCTGGCCGTCGCAGGTCATCTGCGCATGATCATATGTGCAATCGCGCACCACGATACCGATCTCGCTGTCGCCGTCCACCACGATGGGACGGTTGCTGAGGGTGTGGGGACAGATGGGCACCAGGACGATGGCGTTGAGGGTGGGCATCAGGATCGGCCCGCCGCCGGACAGGGCATAGGCGGTGGAGCCGGTGGGGGTGCTGACGATGATGCCGTCGGAGCGCTGTATGTCCACGAACTGGCCGTTGACATGGGTCTCGTACTCGATCATGCGCGCCATGTTCCACTTATGGACCGCCACCTCGTTGAAGGCCTCGCTTTCCTGGAGGGTGCTGCCGTCGCGCACGATCCTGGCGTGCAATAAAAAACGTTCTTCGGAGCAATAGCGACCGGCGAGGATCTCACCCATGATGTCCAGCATGGTGTCCGGGGAGATGTCTGCCAGGAAGCCCAGGCGCCCAAGATTCACCCCCACCACCGGAATGCCATAGTCGGCGAGGGCGCGCGCCGCTGTGAGCAGGGTGCCGTCGCCGCCGATCACCACCGCCAGGTCGCAGCGCTCTCCCAGTTGCGCGCGGCTGGCGGTCTGTAAGCCGTGATCCGGCACCATGTTGGCGGTATCTTCGTCGAGCCACACCTGGAGTTGGCGGCTTTTCAGGAAGCCGGCCATGGTGGTCAAGGTCTCGGCGATGCCGGGATCGCCGTGTTTGCCGATCAGGCCGATGATCTTGAATTCTGCGGGCATACCGTAGTTCCGTTATTAGTGGTATTAGGGCCGCTAAACTATCATGCCCCCGGTAAAGCGCCAACCGGGGCGCGGCGCCGAGTCCGGCGCGGGATGGCGATTCTTGACAGCCCGGTGGGTGCTTGATAGGTTTTCTTAGCACTCTATTATCCAGAGTGCTAATGTATCGATAATCGGGCAGTGGTGAAAGTATTGTGGAGACCGGAGAACTCAGCGAACGCGCACAATCCCTCCTCAAGTCATTGATTGAGTGTTATATCCGTGACGGCCAGCCGGTCGGTTCCCGCACCCTGGCGCGCCATACCAGGCTCGACCTCAGCCCCGCCACCATCCGCAACGTCATGGCCGACCTGGAAGAGATGGGTCTGGTCAGCGCCCCCCATACCTCCGCCGGGCGCAAGCCCACCGCCCAGGGCTACCGGGTGTTCGTGAATTCCCTGTTAAGGGTGAAGACCCTGGACAGCGGCGAGGTGCTGAAGCTTCAGCGCCAGTTGGACCCGCAGGGCACCCTGCCCGAACTGCTGGGGCGGGCCTCCAAGTTGTTGTCCGGGGTCACGCAGCTGGCGGGGCTGGTGACCGTGCCGCGCTGGGACCAGGCCATCCTGCGCCACGTGGAATTCATCGCCCTGTCCGAGGATCGGGTGCTGGCCATCTTCGTCATCAACGACAGCGAAGTGCAGAATCACGTGATCCACACCCAGCGGCGTTTCACCCCCCCGGAATTGCAGCAGGCCGCCAACTACCTCAACGCCCACTTCGTCGGCAAGGAATTGCAGGAAATCCGCCGCGGCCTGGTGGCCGCCATGCAGGACGTCAAGGAGACGGCCAATGCCCTGATGCAGGCGGCCATGGTGGCGGCGGAAAAGGCCCTGGACAGCGAGCAGAAGCAGGCGGACTACGTGCTGGCGGGGCAGACCAATCTCATGGGCTTCGCCGAATTCTCCAATCTGGAGCGCCTGCGCCAGCTGTTCGACGCCTTCGCCGAGAAACGTGACATCCTCCATCTCCTGGACCAGTGCCTGAGCAGCGACGGGGTGCAGATCTTCATCGGCGACGAATCCGGCTACGAGTTGTTCGGCGATTGCAGCGTAATCACCGCTCCCTACCGCTCCGAAGGCAAGGTACTGGGGGTGCTGGGGGTCATCGGCCCCACCCGCATGGCCTACGAACGGGTGATCCCCGTGGTGGACATCACCGCCCGATTGCTCGGCGCAGCCTTGAATTCCCGGCAATAAACCCCATGTGAAAGACAGCGTATCCGCCGGAGGCGGAATGGAAATTATTTTTTCGAAGAACCAAGCAGTGGGAGAGCAAGGCATGAATCAAGAAGAGACGCAGACGGCTAAACCCTCCGAGCAGGCACAGACAGAGGGCTCCTCGGAAGAGGCCGAAGCAAAGCGTCAAGAGGGAGAAGACACCGCGGGCGGCGCGGACGAGGAGCTGAGCCATGAGCAGTTGCTGCTGACCCTGCAGGACGCCCAGGCCAAGGCGGATCAATACTGGAATCAACTGCTGGCGGCCCGCGCCGAGGTGGAGAACAGCCGCCGCCGCAACGAGCGCGAGCTGGAAAACGCCCATAAATTCGCCCTGGAGAAGTTCGTGCGCGAGCTGTTGCCGGTGAAGGACAGCCTGGAGCTGGGCCTGGCGGCGGCCACCGGCGAGAGTGCGGAGTTCGACAAACTGCGCGAGGGCATGGAACTGACCCTCAAGATGCTGGGCGCGGCCCTGGAGAAATTCGGCGTCAGCGAGGTGGACCCCAAGGGCGAGAAATTCAACCCGGAGCGACACCAGGCCATGGCCGTGCAGGAGACCCCCAAGGCGGAACCCAATACGGTGCTCACCGTCTACCAGAAAGGCTATCTCCTCAATGACCGGCTGATCCGGCCCGCCATGGTGGTGGTGTCCGGCGCCGCCGGGGAGAACAAAGGGCCGTCCCTGGACGAAAGGGCTTGAAATCGAACCGAATACCCCCATCTGACAAGTAACTACAGAATTTAGCGTGCAAACGGCCTGAACACACAGAATTTAACTGAGGAGAATTAACACAATGGGAAAAATCATCGGCATAGACCTTGGAACTACCAACTCCTGCGTGGCGGTCCTGGAAGGCGGTAAACCCCGTGTCATCGAAAACGCCGAGGGCGCCCGCACCACCCCCTCCATTGTGGCCATCAGCGACGACGGCGAGGTCCTGGTGGGACAGGCCGCCAAGCGCCAGGCCGTCACCAACCCCAAGAACACCCTGTTCGCCATCAAGCGCCTCATCGGCCGCAAGTTCAACGACGACGTGGTGAAACGCGACATCGGCATGGTGCCCTACAAGATCGTGGCCGCCGACAACGGCGACGCCTGGGTGGAAGTACAGGGCAAGAAGATGGCCGCCCAGGAGATCTCGGCGCGCATCCTGATGAAGATGAAAAAGACCGCCGAGGATTATCTGGGCGAGCCGGTCACCGAG
>CAZOTG010000148.1:0-5712 GCA_964582585.1 uncultured Chromatiaceae bacterium
CTCCGCGGTGCCGCCCAGTTCGGAAATATTCCGTGCCAGCTGCTGATTGTGGACGTCGTCCTGATTGAAGATGAGATGGGTGATGCCCTTGATGTTTTTCAACAGGGTCTTGCCGTCGGGGGCGGCTTGGGGCAGGGGGAACGCGTCGCGGCGCAACGCGATCATGGTTCGCCCCGGCCATTGGCTGGCCGCCTGGAATTTCGCATCTTTGGTCTCGGACAAATCCTGAGCCAGGAACTTGAGTACCTGGTCCTGGGGATTCAATGCGCCGAGGGCGATAGCTCGGCCGTGTGATTTGTCGGTGAGCATGAAGACGGTGGTCAGCGCGAAGCCCACCACCAGCACGATGCCGCGCTGCTGAATGATGCCGTCGCCCGGCAGGCGTTGATTCAACTGGATGAGGTGGAAGGTACCGCGGTAGAGGATGAGGGTAAGCGCCACCACGACCCAGGCATTGTCCGCCGCCGCCAGGCCTAATAATACGGCCAGTAACAATATCCTGCCCATGAAGTCGCTGGTCAGGAAATAGCGGTCTACCCATGTCACCACCACCAGGATGAAGGCCAGCAGGATGCCGATGACCCAATTGGGCTCCGCGAGGCCGATGACCGCCTGATGGCCTTGGGCAAGGCTCAACAGGGGATTGATCCCCCATTGGATGGTGTGCCAGCCGCCGCGGATCGCCAGGGTCAGGACGGTCACCAGTGCCAGTCCCATCAGAAGTTGGTTTTTGCGCCTAGGGTCCAAAGGTTCCCGATACCAGGACCATCCCAGGGCCAGGGGATAGGCCAAACCCGCCGGGTGCAGTGTGACGGTGATGCTCACCCACAGTAGTTGCACGAAAAACCAGCCGCTGAAGGCTTGTTGTGTCTTGCGGTACGTCCGATCGAGCCAGGCGCCCAAGGCAAAGGCCAGCAGTAGATAAACCCCGGGCGCAATGGCGTCCATTTCATTGATGATCTGGGGGGCAATGAGCAGCAGCGCGCTGGCGATCATGGCCGTTTCGGTGTCGGTGCTCTCCTTGCTCCACCGGTAGAGCAGAGCGACGGCCGCAAACGTAAACAGCAGGGTGAGCACCTTGGCGGCGATGATGCTGCCGGGCCAATAGGCCCCCAGGGGTATGAAGAGCAGGGCGCGAAAATCAGGGACACCCAGGGTGACGATGGGATTGACGATCTTGTCGGAAATGGACCAGACGAGCAGCAGCCCCCGGGCAGCGCCCTCATCGAGGCCATAGGGGGTTGTGCGGATGAGCCCGAGTCCCAGCAGAGCGCCGCCCCAGACCAGCAATACAAAAAATCCCCAATATCGCCCCATAACCTGGGAGATGGATTGTGTCAGCGTAGTGGAAGTCATGCCTCGAATGCAGCGGTCACTTATGTAAGCTTATTTCCATAGTCGGCGGGCAATTATGCCCGTTTTTCTTTCATGTGGGTACCGGAAATCATCGTTGAGACGGACTTGTTCGGCGCGAGTCCACTATTCATGGTAAAAGATAGGGCCATTATCTTCGCTTGTAAGGCTCGGTTTGGCCGCGAGCGCCGGCAGCTTTAATAAACATATGGTTATTTTTCCTTTATCGGCCGCATTAACCGGGATAGCGCCATGGCGGTGATATCCTCGGCTACCCGCGAGGCGGATTCATCGGATTCTGCCCCGGTCATGGGATGGCGCCCTTCACAAAGCGAACCTCAAATCTGATCGGAATAATCGGCTATTGAGGCCAAAGAAAGAATAGGGACGTCGTTTGTAAAGAGAGGCTTGCTTTGACTGAAAGGGTTGTGTTAAATAAGCGCACTAACCTCAGCCAAGAGCCATTTTATAGATGGTAATGGCCGGCCTGGTGAGGTAGCATACGCCGCTGTAGAGGCTGGGGGAAAATATAAGTAAAAATACGCTAGGTTCCTGGGTAGGATCGGGTATTCGGAGCGCGATTTCCGGGGACCGTTGAAAGCTTGAGATATGTGCAATCTAAATGGAGGTGTGCCGTGTTAAATACAGCTGGAGTCGTGACTCTTTATACGGTTTGGTTTATATCGATCTTTTGCTTGGTGGCGGTTCTCCTTAAGGTTAATTCGAAATAATTAATGACGCTTGTGACGGGAGCCGGCAGATAAGCCCATTATCATCATGTTTATAGGGTAGAGTGATGGCCGGTGATGAATGGATACGCACAATACTAACCATGCAAAGGTGATGGAGGGGGTCTCTGATATGCGAAACAAAGTAGCAGCAATTTCAGTAACAGTATTAGCAGCGCTGATTCCGGCGGGGGCCTTTGCGACTTCGGCCTTCATGGTGCTGGGACATGGCGACATGGCCAATGGCGAAAAGATTTTCAAGGAAGGTAAAGGCGAGGTCCCCGCGTGCAACAGTTGCCACGGTCCGGACGGCAACGGTGACGACAACCTGCAGACGCCGCGCCTGGCGGGTCAGACCTATCCCTTCTTGTTGAAACAGCTCGAGGACTTTGCCGCCGACCGGCGCCAGGACCTCACCATGATGGTCATGAACTTCAATGCCAAGGGCTTAACCCCCCAGGATCGCAAGGACGTGGCGACGTATTTGTCATCTCTGAGGCATTCGGGTTTCAAGGGTTCCGATCTGGAGGCCTTGAAGCAGCAAGGTATTGAGGTCGGGGAAGAGTACAAGGGGCGCGAGCTGGTGGAATATGGCAGCCCGCAACGCAACGACGGCTTCCCCAAGGAGTTGGGTCCCAAGGGTCCCGGGGCGGCTGCGTGTAAGTCCTGCCACGGTGTCGGCGGGCGCGGGGCGCCTCCCGTTTACCCGATGATCGGCGAGCAGCGCTATGTCTATATCGTGAATCAGTTGAAGCACTGGCGGGACGGCAGCCGTGCCAACGATCCCATGGGCCAGATGCAGGCGATTGCCCGTAAACTGTCGGACGAGGATATCCATAACGCCGCTGCCTATTTGACGCAGGCCAAGCCCATTTCTCCGGGTGAGAGCCAGAACCCCTATGACCACTACGGTCCCGGGGAAGAATAAGCAAAGCCTGTGTTATGCGTCAGCCGGCCAATCTTGGCCGGCATGGATAAAGCTTAGAAGATCACGGCATTTCCAAAAAGGGTGAGTGGGAACTCACCCTTTATTTTGGGCTCTAATCAATTCCCTGTTCCACTGATCCCTTACGTAGCTATCCTGATACCTTATGAGCAAGCTTTCCCTGAAATCCGGTGAAAAAGTCCTTCTCATCATATTCGGCGTGATTTTTTTCGTGGCCTTGGCCGGATATGGTGCCTTGGAGGCTATGCGCATGCGCTCCGACAAGCCGGTCTTCGTGCAAAGAACCCATTTTGACTTTTCCGAGGAGGGGAAGCGCGGCTCCGAGATCTACAGGGTGTCGCGCTGCAGCTCCTGTCACCGTGCCTTGCGTTCGGGCACCAGCATGGGCCTGACCCTGGACGGGTTGGGTTCCAAGCGTTCCCTGGAATGGATAGAGAACTTCCTGCGAAATCCCGAAAAGACCTATGGCGCGCCGACCATCGATCATGGTGATCCACCCAAGGAGGCGGCCTATGTCGCTTCATTGCCCCCCAAGGACCTGCATGCCATCGCGGTCTTTCTCTCCGAGTTGAAGGCGGATCGTGGGGCTGCCGACGCCGAGGCGCCGCCTGAAGGCCGTTCGCAGTTTATCGACGATATGGTCAAGGCCTGGGCGCCGGATAGCTGGAAGGATCGTTTTGAGGATGTCCGTGACAAGGTGAACGATGAGAAAAAAGCGGGGATGAACAAAAATGAATGAAGAGCCGTGGCTGCACCCCCAGGAGCGTGAATACCGGCGCTATACCTTATGGTTCGTGTATGCATGCATCATCTACAGTCTCATCGGCTTCTCCTGGGGGGCGATGATGGGCGGCATCGCGGACTTTCGCTATTTTGTCGATCATCGCATGCACGGCAACCTCATCGTCCGGGCCCATACCCATATCAATTTGCTGGGCTGGGTGGAGATGGCGATTTTCGCCGCGGTGTACTATATCGTGCCGCGCCTGGTGAAGCGTCCCATCTACAGCATTCGTTTGGTCAAAGTCCATTTCTGGATCCATAATCTGGGTCTGCTGGGGATGGTGGTGTTTTTCACCTCGGCCGGCGTCATGGGCGGCTTTGCCAGCATGCACTCGACCCCTGCCGAGGTGGAGCAGGTTGTCCATCCCATGCTGGCGGCGGTGGGGGCATTCGGCAGCCTTGTGCTGCTGGCTAATTTTATCTGGGCGTATAATTTATTTCGAACCTGCTCTGGCTGGGAGAAGACTTATGCCTAAACGTGCAGTACAACGCACTGTTCTTCTGCTGTTTGCGGTGGCGATGGTGCTGACGGGATGTGAACAATACGCGGCATCGAAGCTGAAAATCGGCACCAAGGCGCCCGCGCTTCGCACCAAGACGCTTGCCGATGTGGGTGGCGATTTCAGCCGGATTACCACCTATCGCTACCCCGATGAAAGAATGTATCAGTACTCCCTGGACAAAGCGCTGACCCAAGGTAAGCCTATTGTCCTGGAGTTTGCGACGCCGGGACACTGCACGGTCTGTGACGGGCAATTACAGATGCTCAAGGCCTTGATAGCGAGATATGGGTCGCAAGTGATTTTTTTGCATATGGATCAGTATGAGAACCCCAGCGCGTTCGTGGCCTACGGGGTCAAAGGCGATCCCTGGACCTTCGTGATAGATAAAAAAGGTATCGTGCGTTTTAAGATGCCGGGCCGGATGCTATATAGTGAGCTGAATAATGCCGTGTCGAAGGTTGTTGATAATGGTGCTGGATGAGCGCTATTGCTAAGGACAGCCTCTATGAACTTCGGCAGGATCGAAAAGGGGTAACCTGGGATCTTCTCCTTTATGTGCCGACCGTAATCGCCCTTTTTTCCATCGCCGCAAAACTCTGGTTTGGTCCTAACCAATCCTGGTCTTATCTTCTAGTATTTCTCGGTACTTTCTTCCTGTTGGTGGGCGCGAATCGCATCTTGAAGACGCGGCTGCTGCTCGTGCCCACGGCCCCCGTCGCCTTGGAGGTGGCCAAGGGACAGGTCAATGTCCGCCTGCGTAGCGGGCAAACCGTGCATCTGGTGAAAGACGTGCGATTTTTCTCGGAGGTCGGCGGCAAAACCTTTGCGATCACGGGCATGGATCTATCGGGACAAAAGCAGCAATACGTGTTTCATCTGGGACAGTTTCAGGACGAGGCGGCCTATAAGGGTGCCAAGGCCTATCTGGAAGTCTATCGCTGATTGTGTCCCGCCGCCGCGCCTGGGACCAATTTAGCGACCCAGCCCCCGACGCCTTCTGATGACGTCCCATGTCATGAGGCCGATGGCGATGGCGCCGATGATCATGACAATAGCCATGGCAAGGGTTTCGGTGCGCTCGCTGACTATTCCCCCGATAAACATGTGCACGGTATACCCCAACAAAATCAGGGAGCTGATGGCTACAATGCCGTAGACGATGACTTCCTTCATAAAAATCGGCCTTTGATGCTCCAATCGTGATTTCTGCGGCTTAGTGTCGAAGTGACCCCTCAATATTGTCGCTGTCTTGGGCCTGGCGCTCAAGCCTTGAGTGAGTGCCGGCAATCTCGACTGAGCCGGCCCATTGTTGGGCAGCGGTTCTCGGAGAAGTTTAGAAAAATAATGGTATTTCCCTACATTCGGAAGAAAGCAGGCTCGGTCCGCGTTGGTATGGGTC
>CAZOTG010000149.1:0-234 GCA_964582585.1 uncultured Chromatiaceae bacterium
AGTGCATCTACCTGGCGCCGGTCCTGATACTGGTGGCGGCCGCGGCCCTTGATCGCTTCGCGCAGCAGTTCTCAGCATCACGCCAAAATGTGGTGCTCGTAGCGATGGTGATGACCATCTTGCTGGCAGCGAAAATAGATCTTCTGGATTCGCGAACGAATCCCTATTCAGTTATAGAGGACATCAAACCGGTGTTAGAAGAACTCACCAGATCGATACAGCCAGATGATCAGG
>CAZOTG010000149.1:244-5648 GCA_964582585.1 uncultured Chromatiaceae bacterium
TGTATCTCTATTTCGCGGCAAAGCCCGCATTCGAGTTTTACAAGTTCCGGAGAGGACATCTGATATACGGTCGTAGTCACCATGCTGACCCGGGCAATTATGTGACAGAATTACAGAAGGGGATGGATCGAGATACGGCACGGCTATGGCTGGTATTCACTCATGTAGTAAATAATGAAGATTCTGTCATATTGCATGGTATGGAGCAGGATTGGAGCATCGAACAAACTGTCGACGCGAAGGGGGCAGCCCTCTATCTGGCTCAGCGTAAAGTAGGTACTGCCAAGTAAAGGCCCGGCTTCAGATCAGCCCCGCGCTGGCGACAGGATATAATTGTAGCGTGATCTCGAACGTAAGAACTGCTGAGAGCGAAAAATTTAGTGAAGGTGCCAGATGCGATCAAAAAACAAATGGCTGGTAGTGGGCGGCGGCATCTCGGGCCTGTCGGCGGCACAATGTCTGCAAGAGCATGACCGCGAATATGCGCTGCTTGAACAAAGTCCGAGCATCGGCGGGCTGACACGCACAGTCAAGGTAGACAACTTCTGTTTTGACTATACGGGTCATTTCCTGCACCTGAGCCGTTACAAATCGCCAGCCGGAGTTCCCTACGCGAACCTCAGCAACGATGAATGGCAACAGGTCGAAAGGCGTTCGTACTTTCTCGCGGCTGGGCGGCTGATAACGGCTCCTATTCAATACCATTTGGGGGAACTGCCGGATGATATCTTGAAGCAGTGCATGGATTCGTATGAAGGGCGGCCCAAGACGGCCACGGAGAAACCCACGTTTCGCGATTTCATTGTGGGAGGCTTTGGTCAGGTCGTTGCGGATCGGTTCCTGATTCCGCAGAACGAAAAGACAATGGCTATATCGCTCGATCGATTATCGATCAACGCAGTTAAACGTTTTTTCCCGCCTCCGGACGAAAAGCGTATACGAGCTGGCTTGGTGAGTCAGGGAGTGGCGCCCACAGAATACAATAGCACCTTCTGGTATCCGAAGCTGGGCGGCATTGAGCTGTTGGTGCGGGGGCTAGGCAGCGGATTGACGAATGTTGAAGTCAATGAACAGGTTGTGGCGATCAATCTTGAGGAGCGCAGTGTGCTTACCAAGGCCGGGCACCGTTTCACCTGGGACTTTCTATTACCGAGCATGCCGCTCAAGACAATTTGCGCGCTAACGGATGACGAAGAACTGCGCCGGGCGGCCGATCAGTTGAGTCACAGCACCACGATCAGCTTCAATTTCGGCGTTCGTGGCCCGCTGCCGAAGGAGCTTAAAGACGCCCACTGGATTTATGTGCCCGACCATTCGATTCCGTTTTATCGATTCGGATGTTATTCAAATATCAGTGTCGGGATGTGCACGCCGGGCAACAGCGCCATCTACGTGGAAGCAGCGGTGCCGGGAGAGGATTCCGATCGCACAAATATAGTTGGGGAGCTTCAGCCTAAGGTGATTGCCGCCCTGGAGCAGCTCGGCTGGGTGAGCAGCAAGGATATCATTTGTTCCGTCGCGCATGTAATACGCTGCGCATATGTACACCACACGCCGGAGCGAGAGTTGCTTATAGACCGGATTCGATCGCGCCTCGGAGAATGCGGGATATATCCCATCGGTCGATATGGGTTGTGGGACTATACTGGCATGGAGGATTCGATCGAATCAGGATTAGCTACTGTCAGAGGGTTGCTTTGATGCAGTACAGCATTGTCATACCGGCGCATAACGAGGCCGCCAATATCGAGGCCTTCGTTGCGGATTTTCTTGAGCGACTTCCGGCATTGACGCGGAAACAGTTGCATGAAGTCGTGATCGTCGAAAACGGATCCACCGACGGCACGCTGAATGCCTGCCGCCGACTTGGTGATCGTTTCCCCGGTCTCGTGCGGGTGCTCACCAACAAGCGTGGGAGCTATGGTGAGGCGATCAAGCGTGGCATCCTGGAAAGTACAGGGACGCACCTGTCTATCCTTGAGTGCGACTTCCTCGACGCCGAGTTTGTCACGGCCTCCATGGGGCTTTTCCAGGCCGGGCAGGCGCGCTTCATCGTTGCCTCCAAGCGTCACCCGGAATCAGTCGATGGGCGTCCTCTCAAGCGTCGTATTCTTACGATGGTATTCAATAAGATCCTGAACGTGTTTACCGGTTACCCAGGAAGCGATACGCACGGCTTAAAGAGCATCGAGACCACTTTGGCAAAGCAACTGTGCTCCCAGGCAATCACCACCGATGAAGTCTTCCAAACAGAACTGGTACTGCTTGCTTGGCGGCAGGGCATCAAGGTCCACGAAATTCCTATCCGAATTCATGAAATGAGAGCCACGCCGGTTTCCATCCGACGGCGGTTTCCTATGGTACT
Source organism: uncultured Chromatiaceae bacterium (assembly GCA_964582585.1). Classification (GTDB taxonomy): domain Bacteria; phylum Pseudomonadota; class Gammaproteobacteria; order DRLM01; family DRLM01; genus JARRQJ01. Next base: position 2,610 of record CAZOTG010000149.1, read on the forward strand.
CGACGCGATTGGCCAATTGCGAAGGTCGCTGCGGCGATTTCCCGGCGTGGCGCAGGAGAAAACCTAGAGGTGGGAGGCCGCACCCGCGGAGAATCATGATGGCAATTGTTGCTCGAGCCGTCATTGGCAGAGGAGTGCTGTATGCAATCAAGGTTTCGATAGCATTTGCCTTGTTATATTGGTTGTACCGGCAAGGTATTTTGGACTTCAGGGTACTTCTCGCGCTCACCATTGATGCTAGGTTTGTTGGAGCCTCGGTTATTGCCTGTGGACTGGTGGTCGGGGCGCTTATGCTGCTCTCCCTCAGGCTGGTGCTTGTGCTCAGGCTTCAGGGAATAACCCTTTCCCCGGGGCGAAGCATCGGTCTGACGATGATCGGGGCCTTGTTCGGGTTTGTGCTTCCGGGCCTCATTGCGGGAGATGCCGTCAAGGCCATGTATTTACTGCGTGGGAGCGAAGGGAGAAAAAGCAAGGCGGTTGCCGCAGTGATCGTTGACCGCTTGATTGGTTTGTACGGCCTCTTTGTCCTTGGCAGCATCGCTTCGGTAGCGGCTTGGGCCGGTGGATGGATTCAAGAGGAGATGTATCCCATACTCCTGATCGCGCCGCTTCTGACGCTAACCGGTGCAGTCATCCTGGCGGTGCTCATCATGCTGGACTATGGAAGTGGGACGTTGTCCCATCGCGTCATTTCTTGGCTTCCGCGCATGGCGCGAAACCTCACGTTTGCGCTAACCGACTATTCCAAACATGGCACAAGCCTTTTTCAAGCGATAGGCATCTCAGTGCTAAGTCATGGGTTTATTGTTGTGGCATTTTTTATCATGGCTGTGCTTGTACGAGATCCTTTGACATTGGCACAGCATCTCGCGCTTGACCCGCTGGCCATGGTGTTAAACATCGTTCCGCTTACTCCGGGCGGACTCGGCCTCACGGAGGGCGCCTTCGCCTATCTCTTTCAACAAGCGGGTTCGGCCAATGGTGCGATTATCGCGCTGCTGGGCAGAGTGGTTCAGTATATAGTCTTTTCCGTTGGTGGCTCGATTGCGCTAGTAGCGATCCGGCTCCAGCCGAAGGGCAATTCGCAACAGATTGCGAAACAAGAGGACGCGGGTTGACGTCCACTGCTTTCCCGGCCCGAGCTATTGTTCGAATCCAGGTATTTGACAGCTATTCAGATGCCGCAGAACTGCTCAATGACAGGCAAGGAGTGCCTGGTGAGATTATGAGATTACTTCATATAGGAAGGATATTATGCTGAAGGAATTTAAAGAATTCGCAATGAGGGGCAATGTAGTTGATATGGCTGTCGGCATTATCATCGGCGGCGCGTTCGGCACCATTGTAAAAAGCCTTGTTTCTGACGTAGTTATGCCACCAATCGGGTTGTTGTTGGGTGGGGTCGATTTTTCCGACCTCTTCATAACCCTTAAAGAAGGAACGACCGCGGGGCCCTATGCAACGCTGGCGAGTGCCCAGGCAGTAGGCGCGGTTACTATCAGTTACGGTCTTTTCATCAATGCGGTCATCAGCTTCCTCATCGTCGCCTTCGCGGTATTTCTGTTGATAAAAGGCATAAATAAACTCCAGCGCGAAAAAGAACTTCCTGCCGCGGAACCGACCACAAAAGAATGTCCGCAATGCTGTTCCATAATCGCGATTAAGGCAACTCGTTGCCCTAACTGTACGTCGGAATTAGGATGATCGTCGAGCCGGCCGGTAGCAATGAAGGAATACATTAGAGCAGAGCCAAGACAGATGATTAGTCTGACAAAAACATTAAATGCCTGGGGAACTGCCGCCTTTAAAGAGAGGCTGAAGGAGGAGATTGAGGGATTGGATGCTGGGGATTTGCCTCTGCAGCAGGGGTTGTCGCGAGGCAGCTATAGTGATGATAAAAATCTATCCGTGATGATCATCGGCGTTTCAGACGAGCCGAAAATGATTCGCGTGAGGGTCGGTGTCTTCTATACGGCAATCATCGCCGGTTGCAGCTGCGCCGATGATCCGACTCCCGTCGATGAACTCACCGAGTACTGTGAAGTGCAATTCGATATCGACAAGACCACGGCCGAGGCCACGGTAACCCTTCTGTCATAATGGGTCCAAGGCGGACATGATCCCTAGGGTTGCGGAAACGCCCTCGGAGTTACGCCGTCATGCAGGGCGCATAAAGCGCGGTTATGATGCGTTCGCCGGTACGGCACACCATTGTGGATGGCCAGACGCAGGATTTTTCTCGACTTGGAAGCCGTTCGCTGACGGCGCGATCTTTGCTTGCATAACAGGTTGATTATCAACGGATGGTAATAAGTGTATAGTTGACTTGCCGCATCATCCATTGTAATTCTGCGATGATCCTAAACGTATAATGGGAATTAAGAATGTCCGAAGAAACAATGCCCGAAGAAGATAAGGTTGATCCGGAGCGGCGCGACTTTATCGTTACCACAACCACGATTCTCGGCGTAGCGGGTGCGGCCGGGGCATGTTGGCCGTTCATCAGCAGCATGAATCCCACGGCGTCGGTGAAGGCCGAAGCGGTGACGGAGATTTCTCTTCAGGGGATTCCTCCCGGCCAGGTACACACCGTGGCGTGGCGCGGTGAGCCGGTGTTCATCTTTCACCGCACCCCCGAAGAGATTGCCGCCATGCAGCATTCCAGTGGCGGCAAGGACCCGCAGGCCGACAAGGCGCGGGTCAAAGAAGCGGATTGGCTGGTGGTGGTGGGAATATGCACCCATCTCGGCTGCGTGCCCAACAAGGTCGCCGACGGGTGGTTGTGCCCGTGCCATGGCAGCGTCTACGACAACAGCGGGCGCATCCTGTCCGGGCCGGCGCCGCGCAATCTCGACGTGCCGCCCTACAAGTTCATCGCCGACGACAAGATAGAGATCGGATAACAAGGAGCCGATCATGGCCAATCGCGTTATCGCATGGATAGATCAGCGTTTTCCGCTGAGTGCCTTCATCAAGAACGAGTTGACCGACTATCCCACGCCGCGCAACCTCAGCTACTGGTGGAACTTCGGCTTTTTG
>CAZOTG010000150.1:0-5628 GCA_964582585.1 uncultured Chromatiaceae bacterium
CGTGTTCGGGACCCTGGTGGATTGGCGCACCTCGGTCGCCCGCGAGGCCGAGGCGATCCTCGGTGCTCTTGGCTACGACCTCGACTGGACCGCCTTCGCGGATGCCTGGCGGGGCGAATACCAGCCCGGGATGGAGGAGGTGCGCGCTGGCCGCATCCCGTTTTCCAAGCTCGACGTTCTGCACCGGCGCAATCTGGTGCGCCTGTTGCCGCGCTTCGGATTGCAGAATCTTTCCGATGAGGTGCTGGACGATCTGACACTGGTGTGGCACCGGCTCGACGCTTGGCCGGACGTACCGGCGGCGATGGCGCGGCTCAAAAAGAAATTTTGGCTGGCGCCATGCTCGAACGGAAACATCGCACTGATGGTCGATCTCGCCCGCCGCAACAACATACCGTGGGATGCCATCCTCGGCTCGGAGATTGCAGGTGACTTCAAGCCGAAAGCGCGCGTCTATCTCGCCGCCTGCGAGGCGTTCAATCTGGCGCCCGCGCAATGCATGATGGTGGCCGCACACACGCGCGATCTTGTGGCCGCGGCGAAGCTCGGCTTGCGCACCGGCCATATCGCGCGCGTGAACGAATACGGCCCCAATACCGGCGAGGCCGGCCCGACGGCGCCGGTCGATGTGGCGGGCAATGATCTCGCCGATCTCGCCGGCAAGCTGGGCACTTGAAGACCATGGTCGAGCGATTTCCCGAAGAAGCCAAAAACTTTCGCTTGCTCGGTCATGATTCATCCGCGGCCTGGGGCGGCGGTAGCCTGGTCGAGGTCAAGAACGGATTTGCCTATGTCGGCGCCGTCGGCGGCTCCAGCTACAGCGGGCCGGAAGGCTTCACGGTGCACGACGTGTCCGACCCGCGCAAACCGCGCAAGGTGGCGGAGGTGCGCTCGCCGCCGGGCGTGCATTCGCACAAGCTGCGCCTGGTCGGCGACGGCTTGCTCTATGTGAACGCCGAACGGCTGGGTGGCGACAAGGGCAACGACGCCCGCGCCGGCTTTTTCATTTTCGATGTCCGCAAGCCGGACGCGCCCAAGCAGGTCGGCTTCTATGACATGCCGGGCAAAGGGCCGCATCGCTTCGGCATCGATCACGAACGGCAACTGGCGCTGCTGCCCTGTAGCGCGCCGGGCTGGAGCAAGCGCGTGATCTGGACCCTCGACATCAAAGATCCGCTTAAACCTGAGCTCATCAGCACCTGGGGCCTGCCCTGGCAGAAAACCGAGGACGGCGTGCTCGGCGACACGGCGCAGGCGGATTCGACCTGCACCGTGCACGGCCCGCCGGTGATCCGCGGCAACCGCATGTATGCCGGCTTCTGGGGTAACGGCGTCGCGGTGATCGATTGCAGCAATCTCGCCGACATGAAGCTGATCGGCCATGTCTGCTGGTCGCCGCCCTTCCACGGCAGCACCCACACCGCCTGGCCGGTCGGCGACCGGCCCTATCTGGTGGTCACCGACGAGGCGCGCGGCAAGCAGAAGATGTGGGACAGCCAGTTCATGTGGGTGGTCGACATCCGCGAAGAAACCAACCCGCTGCCGGTCGCGACCTTCATGCCCGACCGCGGCAAATATTTTCACCGCCCCGGGCGTTACGGCGCCCACAACATTCTGGAAGACATTCGCTCTGAGGGGCCGTGGGCCAATCTGGTGTTCTTGACCTATTTCAATGCTGGCTTGCGCGCCGTCGACGTCAGCGATCCGCTGCACCCGAAGGAAGTGGGCTGCTATGTGCCGGAAACGCCGGCAGGACAGGAAGCGATCCAATCCAACGACATTGGTAGTGACGAGCACGGCCGGCTCTATATGATCGACCGCTGGGGCGCGGGGATGCACATCGTCGAATTCACCGGCTGAGGGCGCCGCGCGCCTGTTGCGCCTTAACTCTTCAGTGCGACTTCTTTCGCGCCACCGCGCGCCCGCCATTTGGCGAGGATGGTGGGCATGAACAGCGAGATGATGAGCGCTACCCACAGCGCGTTGCCGATGCGCGAGGAGAACAGAACCATGATATCGCCGTTCGACTCCTTCAGGGCGCGCAGGAAGTACTGCTCCATGAGCGGGCCCAGAATGACGCCGATCAGGATGGCGGCCACGTGATAGCCGGTCTTGCGCGCGATATAGCCGATGATGCCGAATACCACCGCGAGCCCAATGTCGAACATGTATTCGCGTGGCACGAAGGCGCCGAGCAACGAGAATGCCAGGATCAACGGCACCAGATAGGCGATCGGCACCATGGTCACGTGCGACATGTAACGCGCGATCGGCAGCGCGGTGGCCAGCATCAGCAGATATGTGGCCGTCATGGCCGTAAACACGCCGTAGCCGATCTCGGGATGGAGCTGGAACAGCGCCGGCCCGAAATTGACGCCATGATATTGTAGCACGATCATCATGATGGCTGCCGTCTCGCCGCCCGGAATGCCGAGCGTCAGTAGCGGAACCATTGTCCCGGAGGTGACGCCGTTGTTGGCGGCTTCCGGCGCGATCAGCCCCTCGGGATGGCCCGTGGTGTAGAGCTCGGGCGTCTTGGAGAAGGACCGGCTCTGCTGATAAGCGACGAAGCAGGCGATGCTGGCGCCGGCGCCCGGGATGACGCCGACGATGAGGCCGATGATGCTGGTCCACACGATGTGCCACCAGCGCGTCAGCGCCATCATCATGCCTTCGAAGGTCGCCGCCCAACTGCCGTGGGTGATGTTGGCCTGGTCTTCCTCGCTGACGATGGAGCTCTGCTCCATGATCAGGAACGCTTCCGAGACGGCGAATAATCCGACCAGCGCCGGGATGATCGGCACGCCATCGTAAAGCTCGAGAAAGCCGAAAGTGGCGCGCGGCGCCTCATAGACGGGGTCGGAGCCGATGAAGCCGATCATCAGCCCGAAGAAGCCGGCGATCAGGCCTTTCCAGGCGTCGCCGCTGGCGATGGTCGCAATGAGCGAGATGCCGAACAACATCACAACGATGAGTTCGACGCTGTGCATGTAGAAGCCGACTTGGCCGAGGAGCGGCATGGCAAACAGCGCGATGATGGTGGTCAGCAGGCCGCCGAGACAGGAGGCGATGAAGGAGATGGCAAGCGCCTGCTGGCCCATGCCCTTCTTGGCCATCGGATAGCCGTCGAGCGGCGTCGCGGCTGCGCCGGCGGTGCCCGGGATATTGACCAGGATGGCGGGAATGCCGGCGCCCATGTGCGACGAGCAGTAGATCGCGATCATGAAGATCAGCCCGACCTCGACCGGCATCGCCAGGGTCAAGGGCAAGAGGACGATGATGGTGTTGGCGGCGCTGAAACCGGGCAGGGCGCCGACGATCATCCCCAGGAACACTGAAGGAATGATCACCCACCAGAAGGTCAGACTGTGCAGAAACAGATGGCCGAAAGTCGCGATTTCAGCCATGGAAGAAGACCTTCTGCATCAGGAATTCGAACGGGCCGCGCGGAAAGCGCGTGTCGAAGGCGACGATGAACAGAAGATAGCCCACTATCACCATGACAAAGGAGACGATGGCCGCGAGGCTGAGCCGCCGGCCCCGGTTCAGAATGGCGATGCAGATGAAAAGGTAGAAGAACGTGGTGATCGTGAATCCGCCCCACTGGATCACGTAGATATAGAAGATGGTGAGCGCAAAAATGGCCGCACGGCCGCTGGTGACATCGGCATGCGACACGAGATCGCCGAGGCCGAGCGTGGCGCGCCCGCGCCGCACCGCATAGATCTCTCTGGCGACGAACGCGACGGAGAGGATCAGCAGGATGGTACCGACGAAGAAGGCGCTGACCTGTGCCGTCCAGGGCGTGTCGAGGATGGTTGTGAAGTAGTAGACGGTGAAGGCGATCGCGGCGATCGGGATGATGAGCTGGGCGCCGATGGGGCGGGGCTCGGCGTCACGCGACGGCGTGGTGTCTGCCATTTCAGTCGGCCTTAGGGGTTCTTGTGGTGCGATGGTGCGCCACCGCTCAGCAGGACCGGCGCTCCCCTAATCGGCGCGCCGGCCCTTATGATGCGATCGTCGGCGCTGGGCCGGTTCAGCTTTTCTTCTTCTTTTTACCGGTCAGCAGCGGCTTGTATTGCTCGCCGAGCTTCAACATCGAGTCGGCAAATTTCTGGCAGGCCTCGACGCCACCGTACTTCAGGAATGCCGGGTCGCTGCCGGCCTTCTTGATCTGCTCGATCAGTTCCGGATCCTCGGCGGTCTTCTTGAGCGTCTCCTGCAGCAACTTGAAGTCGTCCGGATGCTTGTCGATCGCCTCCTTCTTGATGGCGAAGGCGCGCGACGACAGCATGGGCGGCAAGTCGGTCTTGAAATGCGCGTTCATGGTCGGCGCATTGTTGAGCTTCGCGGGCAGCGGGTTGGATTCGTCGAAGATGAGTAGCGCCCGGGTCGTATCGCCGCTCACGACCACCGAAGAGGCCGGCAGCGCGCTGAAGTCCACTTCGCCGGTCAGCGCGCCGGCAATCGTGTTCTTGCCGCCCGACACTGGGATCAGGGTGAACTTGGCGCCAGTGTGTTCGGCGAGCGCCAGCACGCCGATGGAGGCCGGGTGCGCCAGGCGGCTGGTTCCGACATTGAGCTGACGCTTCTTGCCTTCGGCCACGATGTCATCGATGGTTTTGAACTTGCTCTTGGCGCTGACGAAGATGCATGCCGCATCGTTGTCGATCTTGCCGAAATAGACGCAGTCGCTCACCGGGAAGGTCGGCTTCTTCACTACCCAGTTCAGCAGCTCCGGGCCCATGTTGCCGAACAGCAGGTTGTAGGCGTCGGGCGCCTTCTTGCCCATGTACACCTCATAGCCGACGCGGCCCGAGGCGCCCGGATAAAAGCCCGGCTGGAAATTGGTCTTGAGATGCTTTTTCCAGACGTTCGTCACGGCGCGGAATAGCCGGTCGGCGCCGCCGCCAGCGCGTGTGGGAATGACCACGTCGACATTGTGATCCGGATAGGCTGCAAACGCCTGCGTAAACGGATCGAGCACAGTCAAGGCAGCGCCGCCAGCGAGGGCAGTTTGCAAAAAGGTTCGCCGCGACGGGTGATAGGTGCCGCTCATCTTGATTCCTCCCTTGGGACCTTTGAAGGCTGGGCTTTTGGTGATGCGATTGTTGCAAGCCGACTGCGGTATGCCATTTGTATTGACATGCCGCAGATGAACTGTGGAACGGCAAAAACGATAGCAGACGGCGCGGTTCCCGGGAAGCCGCGGGAACCCTGCGTCAGAAATTGCGCCCGTCGGTTAACCTCGATAGATCGGCTGCGGCTGCTCGAAGAAGCTCGCCAGGATGTGATAAACTAGCATGTAATTCTTCTGCTGGAAGCTGGCATGGGCGATGCCGGGCATGACGGCGAAATGCTTGTCCGGATTCGGCAGTTTGGCGAAGAACGCCAGCAAATCCTCCATCGACGCGATGCCATCCCACTGGCCGCGCATGACGATCGTCGGCACCATGATCTTTTCCGGATCCACCACCGGCAACTTGGCGCACATGTCGACATAGGTGCCGGTCGGTACCGACGAGTCGAGCGCGGTGATGGCGTCGGCAAAAGCCTCGACCACTTTGTCCTCGGCGGTGCCGGGGTGGTCGCGCGTGAAGATCGATCGCACGAAGGCCTTGTCGATTC
>CAZOTG010000151.1:0-5607 GCA_964582585.1 uncultured Chromatiaceae bacterium
CGGCGCCGCCCACGGCGCCATAGAGGTGGGCGTCGACGATCACGTTGCCGCCGGCCAGCTCCGCGGTGCCGGGCATGGTGCCCACCAGTTGTTCCCACGCCAGCTTGGCGCCGAACAGGATCAACAGCAGCCATTCGGCGCGGTGACCGGAAAACAAGGCCGCCACCAAGCCCGCGGCGAACAGCCCGTGCAGGGCGCCGGACAGACCCACATACCATTGCAAGCCGGGATCGAACAGCAACAGGCCGGCGCCGACCGCCAAGGCGCTGCCGAGGGTGACGACGATCCAGCTGCGGAGGCTGAGGGCGTGATGGAACAGCAGCCACACCAAGGCTAAGCCGGCCAGATTGAGCAGGAGGTGCGACCAGCCCAGGTGCACCAGGTTGCCGCTGATGAGTCGCCACCACTGTCCGTCGAGGATCGCGTCACGCTGGTAGCGCAGCGCCTCAGTGACGGTTTGTCCGCCAAGCGCGAGCGCGATGGAGATCAGGGCAATGCTTATTGGCAGCGCATGCAATCGCCAAAGCATCGTCCAACGCAACATCAGGCCTTGTCCAGAACGTTAATGATGGTTTCGCGCAGGCACTGCAATTGCGCCACATCGGCCAGCGGTTTATTGGCATGGTCGGTAAGGTAAAACACGTCCTCCACCCGGGCGCCGAAGGTAGTGATCTTGGCATTGTGCAGGCGCACGCCGCAATCCATGAGGGCCTGCCCGACCCCCGACAACAAGCCGGGTCGGTCCATGGTCATCACTTCCATAATAGTGCGATGATTGCGTTCGTCGCTGCTGAAGTCGACCTCGGTGGGAATGGCAAAGTGTTTGAACTGGCGCGGCTGGCGGCGGGTGATGGTGAGTTCACGGTTGAGGTCGGCGAGGCAGTGGTGCAGTTTGGCGTAGATGTCCTGTTCACGGTGGGGATCGCTGATGGGTTGGCCGGTGTCCTCCAGGACGATATAGGTGTCGAGGGCAAGATCGCTCTTGGAACCGATGATGCGGGCGTCGACGATATTGAGGCCCAATTGATCGAGGGCGTGGGTGGTGCGCGCGAACAGCCGGTCGTCGACGGGGGTGCGGATGAATATCTCGGTGCCACCCCGCTTGCCCTGGTGGCGCACCAGGATCATGGGATATTCCCCGGCCGGCGTTTGCAGAATCGCCTGGGTGTGCCAGGCGACCTCGTCGGCGGAGTTACGCAGAAAGTAATCGTCGCTGAAATCCTGCCACACTTCGGCGACGGCGTTTTCCGAGATGCCACGGCTCTCGAGGAAGCGCAGGGCCTCATTGCGTATTTCGGCGATGTGTTCGGCTTGTTCGATGGGGTTCTCCAGGCCGCGGCGCATCACCCGCATGGTGGCGGTGTACAGTTCCAGCAGCAGGGTGTCCTTCCAGCTATTCCACAAGCCGGGATTGGTGCCGCGGATATCGGCGACAGTGAGCAGGTAGATATGGTTCAAGTGCATGGGGCTGCGCACCATGGTGGCGAAATCGGTAATGATCTCCGGGTCCGAGATGTCCTTGCGCTGCGAGGTCATGGACATGATGAGATGATTGCGCACCAGCCAGGCCACCAGGCGGGCGTCGTAAAGGCTCATGCCGTGGTGCAGGCAGAAATTGAGCGCCTCTTCCTCACCCAGTTTGGAGTGGTCGCCGCCGCGGCCCTTGGCGATGTCGTGGAAAATCGCCGCCAGGGTGAGTATCTCCGGCTTGGGGATATGGTTCTGCATGATCTCACTGCACAGCGCAAATTCAGAGTTGTGCTCCGGTTGCGAGAAGCGCCTCAAGTTGCGGACCACGGCGAGGGTATGCTCGTCCACGGTGTAGACGTGGAACAGGTCGTACTGCATCAGGCCGACGATGTGGCCGAAGGCGGGCAGATAGGCGGCCAGTACCCCGTAGCGGTTCATGCGCCGCAATTGTTCGGTGACCCCTCGCGGTTGGCGCAGGATTTCCATGAACAGGCTGCGGTGGCGAATATCTTCGCGAAAGTCGTCGTCGATCAGATGACAGTGATCGCGGATCAAACGGATGGTGGTGGCGCGTACGCCTTTGAGTTCCGGGTGCTGCTGGATGAGCAGAAAGATTTCCAACAGCGCGAAGGGATAACGCTGGAAGACTCCAGGGTGGGTGACCTCGATGAAACCCTTGCGGCTTTGGAAACGCCGGTTGATGGCGACCGGCGTACCGGGATCGTCGGCATAGAGGATGGCCTCTTCGAAGAGCTGCAGCAGCATTTCGTTGAGACGGCTCAATTCCATGATGGTGCGGTAATAGCGTTTCATGAAATCTTCGACGGCCAGGCTGGGGCCGCTGTCGCTGTATCCGAACTGTTCGGCGAGGGTGCGCTGGTAATCGAAGAGCAGGCGATCCTCGCGGCGTCCGGTCATGGTGTGCAACGCGAAACGGACCCGCCATAGGAAGTCCTGACCCTCGCTCAAGGCCTGATATTCCGCCTCGGTGAGAAATTGGTGCGTCACCAGGTCGCGCAGGGTTTGCGCGCCGAAATGGCGTTTCGCCACCCAGGCGATGACTTGAATATCGCGCAGTCCTCCCGGACCTTCTTTGACGTTGGGCTCCAGGTTGTAGGCGGTGTCGTGATATTTGTGGTGGCGGCCGATCTGCTCCAGTAATTTCGCCTGGAAAAAACGCGGGCTCGGCCAGATGTGATCAGGGCCGGTCGCCTCGCGCATGGCCTCGAACAGCGCGCGGGAGCCGGCCAGCCAGCGCGACTCCATGAGATTGGTGACGACGGTGATGTCCTTCGCGGCCTCCTCGGCGCATTCCGCCGGGGTGCGCACACTATGTCCCACTTCCAGGCCGATATCCCACAGGGTGGTAAGGAATTGTTCGATGGGGGCGCGCAAAGCCTTACGGTCCCGGTCGCGCAATAGTATCTGCAAGTCGATGTCGGAGCCGGGGTGCAATTCTCCACGGCCGTAGCCGCCCACCGCCACCAGGGCGATGGCCTCGCCGTCGTGCGGCATGATCCGCTGCCAGATTTTTTGCAAGAGACAGTCGATGATCTCCGCGCGGCGGTGCACCAGTTCGGCTGCCGGGGTCCCTTGCTGGAAGGCCTCCCGGAGCTGATGGTGCGCGTCCCTCAGGGTGTTGCGAAACAGGGAGACGGCATTGTCGGTGCCTGCCAGGGCGGCGTCGAATCCGGGGTTATCGAAAGGGTGGGGGGCGATAGTCACGGGGCTACTGTTGTCTATATCTTGTCAGAGATCGTCGTCCTGACGTTTGGTCAGCACTTCATAACCGTCGCCAGTTACCAGGATGGTGTGTTCCCACTGCGCCGAGAGGCTATGGTCCTTGGTGACCACGGTCCAGTTGTCGGGCATGAGCTTTACATGGCGTTTGCCGGCGTTGACCATGGGTTCGATGGTGAAGATCATGCCCGGCTCCAACACCAGTCCGGTGCCGGGTTTGCCGTAGTGCAGGACCTGGGGCTCTTCATGAAACTGGCGACCGATGCCGTGTCCGCAGTATTCGCGCACCACCGAGAAGTTGTTGCTCTCGGCGTGGTCCTGAATGGCATGGCCGATATCGCCGAGCCGCGCCCCCGGTTTGACCATCTCGATCCCGATCCACATGCATTCATAGCTGACCTGGGCCAGGCGTCGCGCCAACGGTGAGACCTCGCCAACCAGGAACATCTTGCTGGTGTCGCCATGGTAACCGTCCTTGATGACGGTGATATCGATATTGACCATATCGCCTTGTTTGAGAATGCGTTTGCCGGGGATGCCGTGGCAGACCTGATGATTGACCGAGGTACAGATGGACTTGGGAAAGCCGTGGTAATTGAGCGGTGCCGGGACGGCCTGCTGGGTATTGACGATGTAGTCATGACAGAGGCGGTCCAGCTCCTCGGTAGTGATACCGGCTTGAACATGGGGGCGGATCATACGCAACACATCGGCGGCCAGTTGGCCCGCCACCCGCATCTTTGCGATCTCCTCGGCTGTCTTGATACTTACCGTCATTAATAATCTCTTTTAAAACAAATAGTAAATCATCCAACTTCGCGCCCGTCTCACGTCAATAAGAGGGGCCATGTTCGGCGCTGATATTACCGTTATCTTAGTAATGATGTCAGCCATTTAAGGGGCGAGATCAGCGGGAAAGGCTTCACGCCTCGTTAGCGGTCGGCGTTGAGGGTCCGCCAACACAAGCCCTTGATCCCTCACAAACCGTCCCAGTTTGCCATATTTTGGTGACGGCGCAGCCGCTAAATTCCCGCTCAGGCTATAAATTATTGAGGGGCAGGCCGGGTTTATGGTATAAAACGCGCCGAATCCGGCAGTTGCTTGCGCCCATCCCGCGATGGTTGCGGCGATGCCACGGATGTTAACAGGCTCTATTTACTAATCCACACATACACCGGCACATGTATCCGGGTGCCCGCCCTGCGGGTTGATACATGGGGTGTATGGAGGTTTAACCCTTAAGGAGATTTTACATGGCAAATGTTTCCATGCGTCAGATGCTGGAGGCCGGCGTGCATTTCGGTCACCAGACCCGTTATTGGCATCCCAAAATGGCCCCCTATATCTTCGGGGACCGCAACAAGATCCACATCATCAATTTAGAAAGAACGCTGCCACTCTACGAAGAGGCCCTGAATTTCATCGGCAGCCTGGCGGCCAAGAAAAAGAACATCCTGTTCGTGGGTACCAAGCGCTCGGCGCAGCAGGTGATCGAAGAGGAAGCCAAGCGTTGCGGCATGCCCTATGTCAATCAGCGCTGGTTGGGCGGGATGCTGACCAACTATAAGACCATCCGCCAGTCCATCAAGCGACTAAAAGATCTGGAGGCCATGGAGCAGGACGGCCGTCTGGAACGCTTCAATAAGAAGGAGGCCCTCGGCCTGAGGCGGGAAATGGAAAAACTGGAGCGCAGCCTGGGCGGTATCAAGGATATGCCGGGCATCCCCAGCGCCTTGTTCGTGGTCGACGTCGGCCATGAGAAGATCGCGGTGGCGGAGGCCAAGCGTCTCGGCATCCCGGTGATCGGCGTGGTGGACACCAACAACAGCCCCGACGGCATCGATTACATCATCCCCGGCAACGACGACGCCGCGCGGGCCATTCAACTCTATGTGCGGGGCGTGGCGGATGCGGCGCTCAGTGGTCGCGCGGTTGCCTTGCAGTCCGGCGGTGGCGACGAATTCGTGGAGATGGATGAGGGCGCCGCCCCGGTCGAGGCGGAAGCCGCCGCGGAAAAACCGAAAAAAGCGGTGAAGAAGACCGTGAGAAGGACCAAGAAGGTCGCGGCCCCGGCGGAAGCCGTCGAGAAAGCGAAAGGCGCAAAGGAAGTGAAGGCCGCCGCGGAAGCGAAAGAGGAACCGAAAGAGAAAGAAAAAGCAGCGGATTAAAAGGGGGCCCCTTTTCTCTGCAATCAGGTTTGCAAACACCCCTTCGCCGGTGGTGGATGGGTGCATTAACAAAGAGGTTTAGGACTATGGAAATCACAGCAGCGCTGGTGAAGGAACTGCGTGAACGCACCGGGTCGGGCATGATGGAATGTAAGAAGGCCCTGACGGAGACGGGCGGTGACATCGAGGCCGCGGTGGAATTGATGCGTAAGGCCGGGTTGGCCAAGGC
>CAZOTG010000152.1:0-344 GCA_964582585.1 uncultured Chromatiaceae bacterium
TAGTCGGTGTCGACATAGCTTTTAACTCCCTCAATCCAGGCGCGGCCTGTTCCCCGGGCGGCACACTATATATATGTACATGAACCCATCTACTGACCCGCGCTACACCCCCATTCCCCGGCCTTGGCGCGGTAAGCGCTAGTATAAAACACCTTTTATATGAAATGTCAAAATTTTGTCGTCCGTCGGCAGGGGGCTTGGGACGTGATGAGGACTGAGGAAGGGATGCCGGCTCAGGGCAGCTTATCGGTCTCAGGGTCCGCGTGACGGCGTGCCAGAGCTACGCTACGCCTATGATGTGTGAAGATAATTTTTTCCAGACGTTCTTGGAGCGCTGCGCTCAA
>CAZOTG010000152.1:354-5592 GCA_964582585.1 uncultured Chromatiaceae bacterium
CGAATTGAACCATGACGCGATACCCTTCGCGCGTGGCCTCCACGCGATCAACCTTACCAGGAATGGTCAGTGGGCGCGGGCAACGGGGGTTTAGGTACACCTCGACGATACCAAAATCTCCCGGATGGGGACCTTGATCCGTGAGCCATTCGATGCCGACAGGATTCAATTTTACCGCTTTCAACGGCGGTAACGGGAAATGCACCGTGAGCAATTGCCCGACCAAACCCAGCAACAAATTAAGCTTGGTTTCTACTCGCGACAACTCCTGGGCGATGGGCGCAAACTCATCGCCGATTTCACCGGGATATTCGTCCAAAACCCCGATAAAACGTAAAACCTCTTCATTGTTTTCATTGAGCTTGGTAAGTTCAGAGAGAGCGGACTGCTCCGGCACGGCGCGCCATTGCAAGGGCAGCGAATCCTCAAACTGCAGCCCATGACCTATTTCGCTATCTGATTCACTCATAAATGATCGCAGGGATGCATAGCAACATGGCATCCCCTATCCGATATAAGCAAGAGCGTCATCATCAACTCCATCCTTAGAGAGAGAACCGATCTACCCCACTTTACTATAGGCAAGATGGGCCTTGCGGCCCCGCTGTATCGATCCTATCATCCTGCCTAAATCCGTCTTCGCATTTACGCTTAAATCGACAAGCTGCTCATTGAGTTTGATTATCTCTTTCAGATTGGCGGCGGCATCCTTTCCGTATTGACCCGCCAGCCCCTTACTCAGGTCCAAGCCTTTCAACAGCAATTGACGCTCTCGTTGCTGCGATTGTACCCTTTCCCATTCCGACGCCCGCGCGAACTCCAGCATCGAACGTGTCATATTCAGTATGTTTTCAGTAATCGCTAGATAATCGTGCATAGCCAGTCTCTCTAATTATCGCGTATCAGGGCGTTGCAACGGACTTGCTATGCCCGGTCGCCTGAGATTGAGAGTCCTTTTTAAGGATCTCCGGAACCGCATCCCACGCAGTCTTAATCTCGATCAGCAAACTGGCCACCTCATCCAGAATGCTCGGATCATTCTCCATGTTGGCGACAACGATGCGACGTTGGATGTAATCGTAAAGAGCGTCCAGATTCTGTGCAATTTCCCCACCCTTTTCCATGTCGAGGCTTTGCCGCAAGCCGTCGACAATCGATAACGCCCAATTGATTTGGCGTACTTTTTCAGGGATATCGCGCCTTTCCATCACACCCTTGGCAACGCGTATCTTTTCCAAAGCGCCATCCATCAGCAACTGAATCAAACGATGGGGTGAAGCCCCTTCGGCATGGGCATGAGCCCGCACCTGATTGTATTTCTGCATCGCTCCGCGAGGATTCATGTTATTCATACCCTTATACCTATTTTAATGCGTCCATGCTCAGAACGGCCGTTACCAAAGAAGCCCTCATCAGTCTTCCTTACGGGAGGCGCCGCCAATATCTCCAAGATTCTCCGCTAAATTGGGAAACTCATCTGAAGGTATCTCCCGAATCACTTCTTTAGTCCTCTGATCTATTACTTTAATGATAACCTGTTTACTATTATCAAGAATAAATTTAATTTCCCGCATTGCCTACTGCGCCTCTCCTCAGGATTAACCACGACCTTACCGACCTTAATCATTACCAGTCGATTTACTTTTTTATCTCGCTGCCTCGGGAACCGCCAGCGCCGGCCGTACCTGATCCTTGATTGCCGCCCATGCCTCCCTGATTTCGCCCAGTAGCCCTACAACCTCCGTCATGATGGCGGGGTCGTTCTTCAGATTTGCCTCAACCAAACGCAACTCCATATAGTTGTACAAATTTTCTAGATTCTCCGCTATCTGCCCACCGTTATCTTTGTCCAAAGATGCGCGTAGTCCCTCGATAATCAAGATGGCCGAGCTGATATTCGCTCCCTTTTGTTCCACTTGACGATGGAGCATATGACCTCTCGCCACTCTTATCTTATCCAGCGCACTGTCCAGAAGAAGCTGAATCAGCTGGTGCGGGTTAGCTCCGTCCACACTCGAATGCATACCTACCTGATTATATTCCTGCAATGCATTCTTCAAATTCCTGGAACTCACTCTACTCTCCTCTGATATCGTTCTGGCTCAATTTGCAGATTCTATTTGTTGCTCTGCGCCGTCAAACTACTTATGTTCGCCAGCTGCTGTGTCAGAAAATCGCTGGTGGATCGCATCTGCGCGATGAGCGTATCCATCGCGTTGAACTGGGCAAAATAGCGGGCTTGTATAACATCCAAACGCCTATTCAGTGCATCGCGTTGGCTATTGATATCCTCCACACTCTTATTGATGCCATCGGTACGCGAGCTGATCGAGCCGTTTAAACCGATCGCCACGCCGACAAAGCGGTCTATCTGATAGGCATAACCTTGCGAGTAACTGACAGAACCACGCGCGCCAAGCGCACCGCCGGTGATCAGTACCTTAAGCCCCTCGGAGTCGTTGCCGATGGCGCCGGTCAGAAATTGTCCGGAACCCGAAGCCACGGCCCCATTGATGGTGCCCGCCACATCGACACCTTCTGCGGTACTGGTGCCGACACTCAATCCCAGTGAGGCGGCGGTGCCGGTGCCCACCGCGGTGATCTCGACCTTGGACGCCGAGCCATACCTATCGGAAGTAATGTGCAAGGTGCTGGTCGCATCATCAAAGCTCACGGTGACGGTACTGCCCGCGCCCGACAAGGCACTATCGCCGTTAATCTTGGATTGAATCTCGGCGATCAGTGCCGCCGCGGTGGTATAGCTCCCCTGGGTCAGGGTAATGGTGCTCGTCTGTATGCCGTCGATCTTCAGCGCCAAGGTATCGTTAGTGCCATCGATGACCAAAGGCGAGGTAAAGGTTCCCGCCGTGTTCGCCAAGGACCCCGTGGCGACGCCGTCGAGATAACCCTGGGTAGCCAGTTGCGTTACGTTTATCGCATAATTTCCCGGCTTGGTGTTATCCGTGGCAGCCGCATAGTCGATCAGGCTGTCGGTGGCCTTGCCCACGGAGGCAAAAATCCCGGCAATGTCGCTGAAATTGCTGTTTATCGCCGATTGCAATTTACTCGAATCCAGCGCGAGCGTGCCATCCACCTGGAAGGATATGCCGATGTCGGAAAGCAGCTTGTAGTTGCCGTCGAGCCCCGTGATATTGGCCGTCAGCAGGGAGCGCATTTGCCTCTGGATGGACAATACCGTTGAATCTCCCTGCAGTATCGCACCCTTCTGCGTCTTGGGATCATAGGCGGTGAGTCCGCTGAGGGTCTTGTTCAGATCGTTGTAGGCGCTGACGAACTTTTCCACCGAGGACTGCACGGTCGTGGTATCGCGCGAGACGGTCAGCGTCGCCGGCACTCCGCTGGCGCTCTCCTTGAGAAGATTCAGCGTCACGCCCTGCACCACATCGGTAACGGTGTTGCTGGACTTGCTGATGCCGTTGATCCCATCCACGTTCAACAGCGCATTCTGTGCGGCCACCGTCTGGGTCAGATTCTTGCCATTGCCCGCGCTTCCGGCGGGATCATAGGCGAATTGTGACAAACCGGTATTGTCCACATCGGTCCCGCTTGAATCGTTGCTCACGGTGATCTTGAGGCTGTTGTCCGCCCCGGTGGCGGTAGAGGTCAGTGACAGTTTATAACCGGTACCATCGTTGATGAGACTGGCCGAGACACCGATATTCGCCGCATTGATGGCGTCGCGCACCCCTGTGAGGGTGTTATGCTCGGCATCGATGGTCACGTTCTGTACGGCCTTGGAGCTATTGACGGTGAATCCGCCCAAACCGTCATCGGTACCGAATTGGAAACTCAGGGTGCCCGTTCCGATGATGTCGTTCACGGTGGTAAAGGCGGCGGAGGCAAGCTTTTGCGACTTCGCCAGCTGCGTCACCTCGATTGAATAGCTTCCTGGGATCGCTATGGAACTGGCCGATGCGGTATATACGGAGGTATCGGCGGAATTGGCGGCAACCGACTGGAAACTGCTTGCCGATTGCAGACCACTCACTGCCGCCTGGAATCCCGACAACGCGGATTTGACCTGGCCATAGGAAGCCAGTTGGGCCTGATAATTCGCTTCCTTGGTATCCAGTTGTTTCAGGGGCTGGCTTTCGATGTCCATCAATTGCTTGACTAAGCCATTGATGTCCAAGCCGGAACCTAAACCCGTGGAAGTAATCGTCATAAATGCCTCTACGATGCCATAACTTGCGTGTCGGCCTGCTGTTGCCGTGCCTAGTAATTATAGGCAATTGTCGTGCCTATATTCGGCGCGGTACTGCCTGCGATGCGAAACCGCTCTAGGCCTTGGTCTGTACCAGGCCCATATGATGGTCTTGCATGTACTTCTCGATGCTGCGTGCCAACTCCATGGCCTCCTTACGGGGGATCTGGCGAATGACCTCATGGGTCTGGGCATCCACAACCTTCACCACCAAGTCGCCGCTGTCCTTATCGAGGGAAAATTCCAAATTGCGATTCAGGCTTTGAACCTTGCTGTTGAGTTTATCAATGGCCGCAGCCAGGTCCTGATCCGTATTTCCGGCTTGTGTACCCGTGACGGCGCCCGTTTGCGCAATAACCGCACCCTCTGCAACGGCGTTGGCCGCAGGAGACGGCGAGACAGGCGTAGAAGAATCACGCGCCTTGGGCGCCGTGATTGGTATAACTTGGGATATATTAGTGATCATGACTCCACCTCATTGGAGGAGGGAGGCCGCCCGGCGTCCCAGTCCGGGCGGCTCCGTCTTCATGGTTTTACCGCAACAGTGTCAGCACGGTGTTGGGCACCGCATTGGCTTGCGCCAACATGGCCGTACCGGCTTGTTGCAGGATCTGAGCGCGGGTCAGCGCCGCGGTCTCCACCGCGAAGTCCGTATCCTGGATACGGCTACGAGCAGCGGTGAGGTTCTCCGAGGTCGCACTCAGGCTGGCGATAACCGACTCGAAGCGGTTCTGAATGGCACCGAAGGTGCTTCTCAAGGTGTTGACCTGAGTCAATGCCGCATCCACCGACAGGATGGTGTTGTTGGCATTGTCCACCGAGGTCACGCTCTGGGCACTGACGCTGCTTCCGGCTGACAGCAGGGTAGTGGTGGAGGCGAAACCGGCGGTGGTCTGTGTGCCGCCCAGGGTGATACCGGAACCGGAGGAGGACTGCAGGGTGATCTGACCGCGGAAGGTCTGGGCCTGGGTGACGGAGGCAGGGGTACCTTGGGCGGTTTCCACCAACTGGCT
>CAZOTG010000153.1:0-5591 GCA_964582585.1 uncultured Chromatiaceae bacterium
CGCTCACCTACCTGCTCACCTCCCACGTCTGGCGCCAGGACCACAACGGCTTCTCCCACCAGGACCCGGGCTTCATCGACCACGTGGTGAACAAGAAGGCGGAGATCATCCGCGTCTACCTGCCGCCGGACGCCAACACCCTGCTCTCCGTGGCCGACCACTGCCTGAAGAGCCGCCACTACATCAACGTCATCGTCGCCGGCAAGCAGCCGCAGCTGCAGTTCCTGGACATGGACGCGGCGCTCAAGCACTGCAGCGCCGGTATCGGTATCTGGGAGTGGGCCAGCAACGACCAGGGCGGCGAGCCCGACGTGGTGATGGCCTGTGCCGGCGACGTGCCGACCCTGGAGACCCTGGCCGCGGTGGACCTGCTGCGCCAGGAGTTTCCGGACCTGAAGGTGCGGGTGGTCAACGTGGTCGACCTGATGAAATTGCAGCCGGAGAGCGAGCACCCCCACGGCCTCTCGGACAAGGACTTCGACTCGATCTTCACCACCGACAAGCCCATCGTCTTCGCCTACCACGGCTATCCCTGGCTGATCCACCGCCTCAGCTATCGGCGCACCAATCACAAGAACCTGCATGTACGCGGTTACAAGGAAGAGGGGACCACCACCACGCCCTTCGACATGGCGGTGCTCAACGACCTGGACCGCTTTCATCTGGTAATGGATGTCATCGACCGCGTACCCAAGCTCGGTTATCGTGCCGCCCACCTCAAACAGCATATGCGCGATAAACTGACCGAGCACAAGCAATACATCGCCCGTCACGGCCAGGACATGCCGGAGATCCGCGATTGGAAGTGGGGCTAACGGCGGTAGCTTCAATGCCTATGCGCTGAGCATTGTCCCCACGCTCGTCGCGGGGCGTCAGGCTAATTCGAGCAACCACACCTCAACGACCAGGGAGGTAGTGTGGGAACCGAAGCCGTCATCCTGCTGATGTTCGTCGTCGCCTCCGCCGTCGCGATCGGTGCACGGCGTTTCAATATTCCCTATACGGTTGCGCTGGTCCCCGTTGGCCTGGTGTTGAGCGCCTTGCATCTTCTGAACCCGCCGTTGCTCACCCGCGACGTTCTTTTCCTGGTGTTTCTGCCCGGCCTGGTATTCGAGGCCGCCTTCCATATCAACTATGACAGTTTATGGCGGGATCGCATCGCGGTTTTAGCGCTGGCGATACCGGGGGTCATGCTGTCGATCGGATTGACGGCCTCATTGCTGGTCTTTGCCGGCGTCGTTACGGATTATCTGCCCGATATGGGATGGGCCTTGGCGCTGGTCTTCGGCGCCGCGGTCGCCGCCACCGATCCCATCTCGGTGGTGGCATTGTTCAGCCAGCTGGGCGCCCCCCGCCGCCTCACCCTGCTCATCGAGGGGGAGAGCCTGCTCAACGACGGTACGTCCATCGTCTTCTTCTCCCTGATTCTGGCGCTGGTCATGGGCGAGACCGCATCGCCGGGCGGATTGCTGGTGGATTTCGGACGAGAGGTGGGCGGTGGTGCCATCGTCGGCGCCGCCATCGGCTTGGCGATCTCCCAGGTCGTCAGGCATATCGATGATGCCATGGTGGAGGTCATGCTCATGACCGTCGCGGCCTATGGATCCTTCCTGGTGGCCGATCAGGCGGGATTTTCAGGCGTGATCAGCACGGTGACGGCGGGTCTGATCTGCGGCAACTACGGGGCGCGCACCGGTATGTCGCCCACCACGCGCATCGCCGTGGCCACCTTCTGGGATTATTTCGGCTTTGCCCTGAACTCGCTGGTCTTCCTGCTCATGGGCTTCGAGATCCATATCGACACCCTGTTGAGCGCGTGGCCGATCATCGTCGTCGCCTATGCGGCCGTGACCGTGGCCCGCGGCCTGGTCATATTCGGCATCTCCGGTCTGCTGGCGTTCAGCCATGCGCGCATTCCCCGTGCCTGGAGCCTGATCCTCACCTGGGGCGGTCTGCGCGGTGCCATCTCCATGGTCCTGGCGCTGAGCCTGCCTCCGGAATTACCCTTGCGCGATCTGCTCGTCAATATGGTTTTCGGTGTAGTCCTGCTCTCCATACTGGTTCAAGGTCTGAGCATGACGTCGCTGGCGCGGCGCCTGGGTGTGATCGGCGGACGGGAGGCCATGACGCTGTACGAACTGGCGCGTGCCCGCCGCCAACTGGCGATGGATGCCCTCGGGGAGATCGAAAACTTAAGGCATGGCCACTTCGTCGAGCCGCGGGCGCTGGATGCCGTGGAAGACGAATACCGCAAGCGTGCCAGCCGGGCAGAGGCGCAGCTGGAGGAGGTCGAACTCGACAGGGATCGGCAGGTGCGTGAAGAGACAGCCGAAGCCCGGCGTCGACTGTTGTTATTCGAGCGCAAACAATTGCTGGAGGCGCGGCAGCGCGGCATGATGGGCGACGACGCCTTCAACCGCCTCCTTGCGGACATCGATGCCCGCTTACTGGACTGTGACAGCGACGCGCCCCGTGACAACGCGCGCTCGCAGTAAACTATCCCATGGAGACAGCCATGAATGAAGCGCTTTTCAAACTTTACTTGATACGTCACGGGGATACGGAATGGTCGGAGATGCATCGCCATACCGGTCTGAGCGATATCCCGCTCAACGCCCAGGGTGAAAACCAAGCTCGTCTGCTAGGGAAGCGGCTGAAGGGCATGGAATTCGTAAGAGTCTTTGCGAGCCCTTTGTTGCGGGCGCGGCGAACCTGTGAACTTGCCGGTTTTGCGGTGAAGGCCGAGCTCGATCCGGATCTTGTGGAATGGGATTATGGCGATTACGAAGGGCGAACCACCGTGGATATTCGTTGCCACCGGCCGGACTGGGACCTGTTTCGCGACGGAGGACCCCATGGCGAGTTGCCGCGGGACGTGGCGGCGCGTGCCGACCGCTTCATCGCCAAAGTCCGGGGCGTGGAGGGCGATGTGGTCGCATTTTCAAGTGCCCATATCATCCGCATGATCGCGGCAAGGTGGCTGGGGCTTGCGCCGGACGGGGCTCGCTACCTTCTCAGTTCCACCGCCGGCATCGGGGCCCTGGGATACGAACACAATAATAATGAATCCGTCATTCATCTGTGGAATGATGTAGGTAAGATCGCGTGACGATAGGCGCATGCGGGCCAGGCCGAAGCTCAGTTGGAGAAGGTCGAATTCGACAGGAATCGCCTGCTTGCCGACATCGATGCCATCTTGCTTGAATGCGACAGAGATTTCGGCTATGCTCGTATGTATCGGTCTCAGCGGGATTGAAACTATGAGAGAGGATCGGTATGGAACTTAGCGAATCGGCCGATGCTCCAAGTTATGTAAATTTATCTCTGGTGCGGCCGCTATGTCCGAGGTTTGCACGCCGCGTCTCCGCAACCATCACTCATACAAGGAGGTGTGTCATGGCGTTACCGGAACACCCATCGACTAAGCGCCGTATTATTGTGGCCTTATATCCCACTGAAAAGTCCGCCCAGCATTGCGTCAAAAAACTGATTGACGATGGTTTCGTCATGGACGAAATTTCCTTGCTGGGACGCGCCGGCAAGGGGGAGGGAGATGATCTGCTTGGCATTTCATATGAAGGGCCCGGCGAGAGAATCAAGGTATGGGGCGGTCAAGGCGCCTTCTGGGGCGGTATCTGGGGTCTTCTCGCCACCGCCTCGGGATTATTCCTGATCCCCGGCGTCGGGCCGGTGGCGGCGGCGGGCTCCGTGGTCGGGGCGATGATTGAGGCGTTGGCGGGTACCGCCGCGGGGGCGGCTCTCGGTGGTGGCATCTCTGCGGGCGCCGCCGCACTCTCTCAAATTGCACTGGCGCTGCACCGTCAGGGTGTACCGAAAGATCAACTGCAACACCTGCATGATGCGATCCGCGAAAACCATTATCTCGTATTGCTGCGCTGCGGAGAGAACGAGGTGGATCACTGGCGCGGCAAGTTGGATAGCCGCGACGTGGAAGAAGTCGCTGATTACCCTTATCTCTCCTGACATAAACCGCTCAATAAAAGGAAAAGCCCATGAATGTGAGACGCCGCGTCATCACCGGGATAGTTCTTTTCTATGTATATGCAATGCTGTCGGTAGCCCAGGCATCGGCTACTTGGACGGCGGGCTCGAGCCTGGCGCCCATGTTGAAACAGGTATTGCCGGCGGTGGTCAATGTTTCGACCAAATCATTGGTGCATCTCGAACAGAATCCCTTGTTCAATGACCCGTTTTTTCGCCATTTTTTCAATGCCCCCAAGATGCCTCGGGAGGAACAGCGACAAAGCCTGGGTTCCGGGGTCATCGTGGATGCGGGGAAGGGCTATGTGCTCACCAATTATCATGTCATCAAGGGCGCGCAAGAAATCACGGTCACGCTGCGCGACGGCCGGTATTTTTCCGCCACGGTGGTAGGCAAAGATCCCGAAGTGGATCTGGCGGTACTGCGACTCAAGGCCGATGGGCTCAGCGCCTTGCCGTTCGGTGACTCTTCCACCCTGGAAGTGGGCGATTTCGTGGTGGCGATCGGCAATCCCTTCGGGCTTGGGCAGACGGTGACATCGGGCATTGTCAGCGCCCTGGGCCGCACCGGCTTGGGGATAGAGGGTTATGAGGATTTTATCCAGACCGACGCCTCCATCAATCCCGGCAACTCCGGAGGCGCCCTGGTGGACTTGTCCGGTCATCTGGTGGGGATCAATACCGCCATCGTCGGTCCTGGCGAAGGCAATGTAGGTATCGGCCTCGCCATTCCCAGCAATATGGCGAAGGATGACATGGAGCAGCTGATCCGCTACGGTAATGTACGTCGCGGGCAGCTGGGGGTTTATATCCAGAATGTTACGCCGGCCCTGGCCGAGGCCCTCGGTCTGAAACATGCCACCGGCGCCGTGATTGCCAGGGTAGTGGAGGGATCTCCCGCCGAACGGGCGGGCCTTGAGACCGGTGATGTGGTCGTGGCGCTCAATGGTGAGGACGTCAATAGCGCAGGGCAATTACGCAATGCCATCGGGTTACTGCGGGTGGGTGCCAAAGTGACGCTGACGGTCCTTCATGAGGGCGAACGGCGCGAGGTCCATGCCGTGATTGCCCGGCCCGAGAGGGAAAAAGTCGATGCGGGACGTTGGGACAAGCGGTTATCCGGTGCGGAATTGGGTGATATCGTGCCGTCCAGCCCCTTGGCGGGGCAGGTGAAGGGGGTGGAAGTCCTTAGGGTCAAGGGCGGCAGTCCCGCCTGGACGGCGGGGCTGCGCAAAGGCGATGTCATCGTCTCGGTCAATCGTCAGCCAGTGACGAGTACCGGGGATATGGAGAATGCCGTCAAAAATGCCAGCAATGGCATCCTCCTCAACATCCGGCGTGGCGATGGGGCCTTGTTCGTCTTCGTCCGCTGACGACGCGCCGCTCTCGCGGGGCTGGTGATCTTGCCGGTCTTGTTATAGGGTTGTGACATGCGTCTTCTTCAAGGGAGCCATCATGAATAGCGAAAACGAACTCCAAGAGACAATCCGGCGGATGGTGCAGCCGGGCAAGGGCATCCTCGCCGCCGACGAGAGCCAGGGTACCATCGCCAAACGCTTCGAGGCCGTCGACGTGGAGTGTACCGCGGA
>CAZOTG010000154.1:0-5577 GCA_964582585.1 uncultured Chromatiaceae bacterium
TTTTTTTGACAACTCTATCCTTCGATAATTCATGGCTGATGGGAGTGTCAAAAATAAATGGGGACGGAGGGATTAAATATTAATCACATCGCTCATCCCGCTTGATTCTTTGCCAGGACGTCCTCGCTTCATCTGCCCTAGCTTGATACCGTACTTCTCTTCAATTTTTCGTCGGAAACGGTCATCGCCGACAGGCTGACAATAATGCGCTGCCCTTCGAAACAAATGCAAATCATCGCCTTCGATCTGATATCGGAATAGTTCCCGGTAGGCGGCGCAGCGCTGATCAGTCGCATGACCCAGTCTCAGATATTCCTCGTGAGGCGAAATCCAGCTAGGATCTCCCCAGGCATTAAATCCATAGCTGCTCCAGCGGTACTCTTCTGGCCTTTGCACCATATCCGCTCTCACAGGATTAAGTTCAATATAGCGGGAACAAGCTAAAAGATATTTTTCCGACTGAACCAGACTTGACCGATGCCGACCCTCCCACATTGTACCTGTATGTTTGTATGTCTTATTCACGTATTGGGCATAACGACTGCCGACGACTTTCATCGTATTTGACAGCGCTGTCTCATCCGCCGGTGTGGCTAAAAAATGAACGTGATTAGTCATTAAGCAATAGGCATGCACGGCTACGCCATAACGCTTGGACAGCACCTGCCATAGCTCGAGGTAATATTGATAGTTTTCCGGCTCTAAAAAACAGGCTTCGCGGTTATTGCCCCGTTGCACGACATGATAGGGCATACCCGCAATATACATCCTTGCGCGTCTTGGCATCGCAACTCCTTTGCAAGCCCAAGATGACAAATCTGAGATTTCTTTCCCTAGAAGAGTAATGTATCCCATACGTCAGAGGTTGATCAATTTTTAATCCCTCCGTCCCCATTCCTTTCACTTTGATTTGTTTTGATTTATTTGTACGTCCCCCCTGTTATATGTGCTCAAGCTTTGCGCGTTCCAGCCGAAAAACCTATTTAACTCAATGATATTAATTACACGTAACAGGGATTCCATTATGTCAGTCGAAACCATTCACAAAGTTATCCTTCATCCATTTATCAAAGAATCCATCGCCAGTTTGTCGACCATGACAAACCTGCACGGTAAGGCGGGTGAAGCCTTTGAAGATGATGTTGATGATTTTCGTTTTAAAGGCTGTGCGGTTTGCTCTCAAATGCAGGGTGAGTTGGACGGCGTTATTTTGATGCATCACTATGAAGAGACGGCCCTGGAAATTGGCGCGCAAGTATATAGCGGTCTGGCAGGGGAAAAGCCCTCAGATACAAGCAATCTGAATCAGGATATATCCAATGCACTGACTGAATGGGGTAATACTATCGTCGGACGGGCAACGGAATTACTGGCAAAACATAATTTAAGTTTCAGTTTTTCTGCGCCTGAGATGGTGTTGAATCTCGATGACATGGAAAAGTATTTAAAAGATGTAGAAACCATCATTACCATACCAGTGCACATTGATAATGTTGGCCGCTATTACTTTAACTTGTTAATTCGAAAAGCCAACGCTGATACTGCGATAGAATCATCGGTGCCAACGAATGAAGCGGCGCCTCCTGAAATCAAGTCACTGGCCAGCCCTTTGGATAAAGAGGCGAATATCCTGTTAGTGGATGACTCCCCGCTGATTCGCAAGGCCTTACGGCGTTATCTTGGAAAGCTCGGATATCACAATATCAGTGAGGCAGGCGATGGTTATGAAGCAGTAGAAAAAGTTTCTACTGAAAAACCCGCGTTTGTATTTATGGATATCGTGATGGATAAACTGAATGGCGATGACGCCCTCGCAAATATAAGGGGGGCTGGAATTGACGTACCTATCGTCATACTGACTTGCGTCACGGACAATACCGTCTTTGAACGTTGCACAGCGCTGGGTATCCAGGGATTTGTCTTGAAACCACTCAAATCTGATACCGCTCCGGACATTTTGTCACACTGCCTGGGTTTGAAATCAGCGGGCTCAGATTACGCTAAAGTTAAAGCAAGCTGAATATAAGACCTAAGAACGGGTCCGTCGATATTTCCTGATCGGGGTCGGACCCACGCAATCAATTGACTAGACGAAAGTTTAACTCAAAATCGGGCTTGAAAATGGGCTTAGAAGCCCCTTTTTAGGGGTGAAATGAGCACTATAAGAGAGGAGTCTATTGCGGCGTGTGCAGCTATCGGAATCTCTCATTGGCGCAAGCCACCTTTTCGAAAACCGGAACAGCTCAATTTGTCATCTGCTCAATCTTATCTTTGAGACAGCAGTGGGTCAGAGCCCTTAAATCCCATTCACCCTCATGAATAGCGCCGCTCACCAGCCCGTTTCCCATGAAGGGGGGGACCCGAACCTCTCTACGAGAAAGTCGATCAGCGCGCGCACGCGCGAGGGTAGCGTGCGGTTGGGCAAATAGACCAGATAGATGGCACTCTCCGGCATGACCTGGAAATTGTGCAACAGCGGCACCAGTTGCCCCTGTCGCAAGGCGTCCGCCGCCATATAGGCCGGCAGAATGCCGATGCCCAGATCGGCCATGACGGCCGCATACACCGCATCCATGTCATCGGTCTCAAACGCGCCGGCGACTTGCACCGAATATTTACGCCTGTCCCGCCGCAGCGTCCACACTCCCTTGGGCGCAAGCGGCGGGAACAGCACGCACTCATGCTTGCCGAGGTCTTCGATCCGGCGCGGCGTCCCGTGCCGCTTGAGGTAGGTCGGCGCGGCGCATAGCACGGAGCGGTTGGCGGCAAGCTTTCGCGCCACCAGATTCGGGGCCGGTTTGAACGACACGCGGATACCCAAGTCGAAGCCCTCATCGCCCAGGTCGAGCGCGCGATTGCTGCAGGAGAGCTTGACCCGGATTTTCGGATACTGCTGATGGAACTCGGCGAGCGCGGGTAGCACATGCCGTACCGCAAACGCCGGGGTGGCCGTCACCTTTACCAGACCGGCCGGTTCGGATTGGGTTTTGGTCATGCGTTGCTCGGCCAGCTCCGCTTCCTGCACGATCCGGGCACAGTGTTCGTAAAAGACGGCGCCGGCCTCGGTCAGGCTGAGCTTGCGCGTCGAACGGTTCAGCAGCTTCACCGACAGCGATCCTTCCAGTGCGCTGACGTATCGGCTTGCCAGCGACTTCGACATGCCGAGCTTGTCCGCCGCAGCGGAAAAGCTCTTGGCTTCCACCACCTGTGCGAACACCCGCATCCCGTTTAGCCGATCCTTCATTATTAACCTTTTTGCAACAATTAATTTAATTAAACGCTATTTATCATTTATCTGCAACCGACTAGATTCTCCTTGAATACAGACCGGCAGGATCGGGCACCGTCGCAGCAACGTCATGGGAAGTGCCTGATCCGTCTCGAACCGAAGGAGATCGTCATGAGCCATCAGGTCATCAACGTGGGACAAATGGAAATTCAGTATCTTGTGGACGGTGCGGAAAAGGGCGGATTGGGACTGTTCGAAATGAAGGTTCCGCCCGGCGCCCCCACTCCCCCGCCGCACAGCCATACCAATAACGAAGAGTGCGTCTACATATTGGAAGGCGTGCTCACCTATTCGGTCGACGACGAAACCCGTGACCTGACGCCGGGGGAATGGATGTCGACGCCGCGGGGTTCCGTTCACCATTTCAGCAATGCCGGCACCGCGACCGCTCGTGCTCTGGTGATGATGACGCCGGATATCGGTGCGCAGTTTTTTCGCGACGTCAGCGCCTTAACCCGCGCAGGCGGGCCGCCCGATAAGGCGAAAATCATGGAAGTGATGAACCGCTACGGCTTGGTGCCCGCCGCACCGAAGCCGGCGCCGCGTGCCGTGAACGGTTAAATCGTATCGGTAGAAACCGGGACAGATTTATTTAATTTCCTGCGTCAGTCATGACGTATTGCCTACATGGACACCCACCCTTTATCCCACCACCCGCGCCAAGGCTCCAGACGAAGCGGCGACCCAGACCAAGGCCATCCAAAGCCTGCAGAAGAAGATGGGCGATAGGTCAAATGACCCGGTTGTTAATTAAGAGGCCGCTTAATGCAGCCATTTTTTATTCCACACACGGCGATCAACCGCCAGGCTTTCCATTGTTCCAAAAGAAGATTAAATTCGGATCGGTGTGGCCGTGGGTGCACACACTATGAGGATCTTGAAAACTACTGTCGGGTGGCGTGCATTCTGATCCGAGGAATGCACAAACCGTGATTCAGACGAATCGAAGCAAGGGGGAAATAACATGAGCGTAATGGTTCTACTCGAAGCACCGGTCAAGGCTGAGGAGATTTCTAATATGAAATCCTACCTGGCAGAGCTCTTTCCAGAGTCTCGCGACTATGATGGTTGTCAAGGAATGGATGTGTACTTCAACACGGACGATGAGGGCAATATGATTCTGGTTGAGCACTGGGAATCGCGCGCGCATCATGAGAAATATCTTGGCTGGCGGACAGAGACGGGAGTAATGGATAAGCTTGGCGGAATGCTTGCCGGACCACCGAGCATTCGATATTTCGAGAGAGCTGACGCGTAATTGCCTAGAAACCGGGACAGATTTATTTAATTTGAAGCACTGTCATTCTAGGAGGCATCATAGCCTTCAATGATGTAATCAATGGTCTGTTGTAGCACTGAGTCCCACGCTTTTCGGATTTGTTCTGAGAACTCTGAATCCGTTTCAGATATCGCTTGCAGGAAGCTCGCCTTCCAATAACGGTACAAATTCGGATTAACATTCATCCCGGCTTTGCTATGACTTTTGCGGATACGTTCGATACCGCTTTTCCCGAGATACTCTCCATTGGCGAACATAATGGCCAAATGGATACCATGTCTGAGCAGATCTTTCTGAACGGTGAAGTCAGTCTTCGCGAACATCGGGGCTATGCTTTGATTACTTTTGAGAAATATATCGTAGAAACGCCCAATGACATCTTTCGGTATACATCGCGTATAGCTTTCCTTTACGATTGGAATAGCATTTTTCATTTTAATCTCCTTGATAATAAAATCAAAAGAGTCAGACTCGATTGAAAATTATACAGACGGGATAGTGTCAGC
This sequence comes from uncultured Chromatiaceae bacterium, assembly GCA_964582585.1. Classification (GTDB taxonomy): domain Bacteria; phylum Pseudomonadota; class Gammaproteobacteria; order DRLM01; family DRLM01; genus JARRQJ01. The sequence continues at coordinate 5,075 of CAZOTG010000154.1, forward strand.
CGCGCGACCACTCATTGCACCCTTTTGGTTTCGGCGATACCATTTAGTGCAATTACCTATTCTCGAAACCAAACGGATCGCTCTACAAATGTGAAGGTATGATTTAATTCATGAATGAGTCCTTTGTAGTCGCTAGGCTCATAATGCCCTGCGCGCAAGTGAGCAGAGTAACGTACCTCCACATTCTGCTTATCTCCCATCATGCTACCATTCCATCTCAGGTAGCGGTCTCCCTTGTCAGAGTCGTTGCGCGTTATCTGCTCCCCCAATTCATGACCGGCCGGCCCCCGCAAGTGTGCCACGCTGTTAATTTCGACGGGATAACGAATTACGAAAGGGGTGTCGCGTTGAGACATCGGCTCGAACCACAGCATATAATGCTCCCATACCGCCGGTATCTTTCCCACTAACCGATGTTGCGCCGACATAAATTGGGATCCGATGCTGTAATCTAGCTCCAGGATCAGAGGCTTGGTCGCGTCTTGTAGATTCTTCACATCAAG
>CAZOTG010000155.1:0-5555 GCA_964582585.1 uncultured Chromatiaceae bacterium
CAGAACATCAACATGATAAAGCGCCATACCAAGGGCAATCCCAACCGGGGTGTGTCCGGCGGCATTATCGAAAAGGAAGCACCGATCCACGTTTCCAACGTGGCCCTGTTCAATCCTGCCAAGGGTAAGGGCGACCGGGTCGGGATCAAGGTGTTGGAGAACGGCAAGAAGGTGCGCCAATTCAAGTCCAACGGCGAAGTCGTGGACATCTAAGCTACGGGTAGACGGCAATGGCTCGGTTAAAAGATATTTATCAGGAAAAGGTGGTCAAACAGCTGACCGAACAGTTCGGCTACGGCAGTGTCATGCAGGTGCCGAGGATCAGCAAGATCACCATCAACATGGGCATCGGCGAGGCGGTCGGCGACAAGAAGGTCATCGAGCACGCCGTTGCCGATCTGGAAAAGATCGCCGGGCAGAAGCCGGTGGTGACCAAGGCCCGCAAGTCAGTGGCGACCTTCAAGATCCGCGAGGGCTGGCCCATCGGCTGCAAGGTGACCCTGCGCCGCGAGCGGATGTACGAATTTCTCGACCGCCTGATCAACGTCGCCATTCCCCGTATCCGCGACTTTCGCGGAATGAGCGGCCGCGCCTTCGACGGCCGGGGCAACTACACCATGGGTGTTCGCGAGCAGATCATCTTTCCAGAGATCGATTACGACAAGATTGATGCCCTGCGTGGAATGGATATCACCATTACCACCACGGCGCGCAGCGATGAAGAAGGCCGGGCCTTGCTCGCCGCGTTCAACTTTCCATTCAGAGGCTGAGGGTAGTTATGGCTAAGACTTCGATGGTTCAACGGGAATTGAAGCGTGTTCGCACAGTGCAACGCTTTGCCGCCAAGCGCGCGGAGCTTAAGCGCAAGCTGAAGGACCCCAGCCTGGGTCAGGAAGAGCGCGACGCCCTGTGGCGTAAATTTCACGCCCTGCCGCGCGACTCCAGCCCGACGCGGGTACAGCGACGTTGCCAGCTCAGTGGTCGTACCCACGGCGTGTATCGCAAGTTCGGCCTGGGCCGCAACAAATTGCGCAAGGCCGCCATGCGCGGCGATGTGCCGGGGCTGGTGAAGGCCAGTTGGTAACAAGATTTTTATATTGGACTTGAATTATGAGTATGACTGATCCGATCGCCGATATGCTGACCCGCATCCGAAACGCCCAATTGGCGGAGAAGGCCGAGGTACGCATCCCGTCCTCCAAGCTGAAGGCGTCCATCGCCAAGGTGCTGCAGGATGAAGGCTACATCGCGGGTTACGCGGTGGAGGAAAATGCGGGCAAGGCCACCTTGGCCATCGAACTCAAGTATTACCAGGGCGCCCCGGTGATCTCCATGATCAAGCGGGTGAGTTCCCCCGGCCTGCGCAGTTATAAGGGCAAGGATGAGGTGCCTTCTGTGCAAGGCGGTCTGGGTATCGCCATCGTGTCGACGCCCCAGGGCGTGATGACCGATCGCGCCGCGCGGGCGGCGGGACACGGCGGTGAAATCCTGTGCTACGTGGCGTAATGATGGGTGGGATGACAAATGTCTAGAATTGCAAATTATCCGGTTGCCATTCCCGCGGGCGTGGAGGTGAACTTCGCCGCCTCGATCCTGACGGTAAAGGGCAAGAAGGGCAGCTTGACGCTCGATGTCCACCCTGCGGTGGAGATCACCAACAAGGACAATGTGCTGAGCTTCGCGCCGCGGGACAAGGATCCCAAGTCCAACGCCATGGCCGGCACTTTTCGCGCCTTGATCAACAACATGGTGACCGGTGTCACCACGGGCTTCGAGAAGAAGCTGGAGTTGGTCGGCGTGGGCTATCGCGCCCAGATGCAGGGCAAGGCCTTGAATCTGACCCTGGGATTTTCCCATCCCGTGGTCTATCCGATCCCAGAGGGGATCACCGTGGAAACCCCCAGCCAGACGGAGGTCGTCATCAAGGGCACGGACAAGCAGAAAGTCGGACAGGTGGCGGCGGATATCCGCGCCTATCGTCCGCCGGAGCCTTACAAGGGTAAGGGTGTCAAATATGCGGGTGAGGTGATCGCCCGTAAAGAGGCCAAAAAGAAATAGCCCAACTATATATAGCAGGTAACTGACGTGGAAAAGAAAGTAACTCGCATACGACGGGCCCGGCGTACCCGGGCCAGCATCAAGAGATTGGGTGTGCACCGCCTATGCGTGCATCGTACGCCCCGTCATATTTACGCCCAGATCGTCGCCCCCAATGGCGCGCAGGTCCTGGCCAGCGCCTCGACGGTGGAATCCAAGGTTAAAAAAGGCCTGAAGGTCACGGGTAACGTCGCCGCGGCGGCGGCGGTGGGCAAATACATCGCGGAGCGCGCCAAGGCGGCGGGGATCACCGAGGTCGCCTTCGACCGTTCCGGATTCAAGTATCACGGGCGCGTCAAGGCCTTGGCCGATGCCGCGCGTGAAAATGGGTTGCAGTTTTAGGATTGGATGGTTTTTTGAGTTGAATTGGCTAATCAACTCCCCTCACCCCTAGCCCTCTCCCGAAGGGAGAGGGGGTGTAGGCGAGAAGATTTTTTTAAAGGTGGTAATTATGGTGCGTTTTGAAGCTGCTACCGAGGGTAGCGAAGATCTCCAGGAAAAGCTGGTCGCCGTGCGCCGTGTCGCCAAGGTGGTGAAGGGCGGCCGCATCTTCGGTTTTTCCGCGCTGACGGTGGTCGGTGACGGCAAGGGCCGGGTCGGCTTCGGTCGCGGCAAGGCCCGCGAGGTGCCTGCCGCCATTTCCAAGGCCATGGAAGATGCGCGCCGCAACATGCGCCCGATCAACCTCAAGGGAGTAACCCTGCAGCACCCCATCACGGCCCGTCACGGCGCCGCCAAGGTGTTCATGCAGCCGGCCTCTGAAGGTACGGGGATCATCGCCGGCGGCGCCATGCGCGCGGTGTTCGAGGTGCTGGGGGTGCGTGACGTGCTGGCCAAGTGTATCGGCTCCAGCAATCCGGTGAACGTGGTGCGCGCCACCGTCAAGGGGCTCAAGGCCATGGCCGACGCGGAAACGGTGGCGGCCAAACGCGGCAAGACCGTCGAAGAGATTACGGGGTAAGCCATGGCCAAGACCAGCAAAAAGATCAAGGTGACCCTGGTGCGCAGCCGCTTCGGCCGAGGCCCGGTCCATATGGCCTGCGTGGCGGGCCTGGGCCTTCGCAACAGACACCAGAGCGTGGAGGTGGAAGACACCCCCGCCGTCCGCGGGATGATCAACAAGGTCTCCTATCTGCTTAAGGTTGAGGAACAGTAAGATGCGCTTGAACACGCTAAAACCGGCGCAGGGCGCCAAACAATCGCCGAAGCGCCTGGGGCGCGGCATCGGTTCGGGCCTGGGTAAGACCAGCGGCCGCGGCCACAAGGGGCAACACGCCCGCGCCGGCGGCTTCCATAAGGTGGGGTTCGAGGGCGGTCAGATGCCCTTGCAACGGCGCCTGCCCAAGCGCGGCTTTCGCTCTCACATGGCGAAGGACAGTGCTGAAGTCCGCCTCAATGAGCTGGCCAAGGTCAAGGCGGAGGTGATCGATCTGGCGGCGCTGAAGGCGGCCAACATCGTGCCGCAGCAGGTGACGCGGGCCAAGGTGATCCTCTCCGGCAAGCTGGAGTCGGCGGTGAGCCTGCGCGGTGTGGCGGTGACCAAGGGCGCGCGCGCGGCCATCGAGGCGGCGGGCGGCAAGGTCGAGAATTAAGGTCTTCCTTAAGAACGTCCACCATGGCCAATCCCCTCGGCGATATAACCAAATGGGCTGAGCTCAAACAGCGTTTGTTGTTTGTGCTGGGCGCCCTGGTGGTGTTCCGCATCGGCGCGGTGATCCCGGTACCCGGCATCAATCCCACGGCGCTGGCGGCCCTGTTCGACCAGCAGCGCGGCACCATCCTCGACATGTTCAACATGTTTTCCGGCGGGGCCTTGGCGCGGGTGGCGGTGTTTGCGCTGGGCATCATGCCCTACATTTCGGCGTCCATCATCATTCAGTTGTTGTCGGTGGTGTGGCCCAAGTTTGAGCAATTGAAAAAAGAGGGCGAGGCGGGTCGCCGCAAGCTGTCGCAATATACCCGCTACTTCACTGTGTTCCTGGCCACCTTTCAGGCACTGGGTGTGGCCATCGCCCTGCAGAAGCAACAGGTGAACGGCGTGTCGGTGGTGATCGATCCGGGTCCGGCCTTTCTCATGACCGCGGTGATCACCCTGGTGACCGGTACCATGTTTCTCATGTGGCTGGGTGAACAGGTGACGGAGCGAGGTATCGGCAACGGCATCTCGATTATCATCTTCTCCGGCATCGTGGCCGGCCTGCCGCGGGCCATCGGAGGCTCCCTGGAGCTGGCCCGCACCGGGGAATTGCAGCCGCTGACTGTACTGATGCTGTTTGCCGTGGTGGTGGTGGTCACCGGCCTGGTGGTATTCATGGAGCGCGGGCAACGGCGAATTACGGTAAACTACGCCAAGCGCCAGCAAGGGCGGCGTGTGTATGCGGGCCAGACCAGCCACCTGCCGCTCAAGATCAACATGGCCGGGGTGATCCCGCCCATTTTCGCCTCCAGCATCATCCTGTTCCCGGCCACTCTGGCGGGATGGTTCGCCGGTAACGGCGGGGGCATGAGCTGGTTGCAGGATTTGGCGTCGACGCTGTCACCGGGGCAACCGGTCTATGTGCTGATTTACGCCACGGCCATCATATTTTTCTGTTTCTTTTATACGGCCCTGGTGTTCAATCCGCGGGACACAGCGGATAATTTAAAGAAATCAGGGGCTTTTATCCCGGGGATCCGACCGGGTGACCAGACGGCGAAATATGTGGACTCGGTGATGACCCGCCTGACCTTGGTGGGCGCGGTGTATGTGACCCTGGTGTGTCTGTTGCCCGAGTTCCTGATCGTGTCCTGGAACGTGCCCTTTTATTTCGGCGGCACTTCCCTGCTGATCGTGGTGGTAGTGGTGATGGATTTCATCGCCCAGCTTCAAGCCCACCTCATGTCCCATCAATACGAGGGGCTGATGAAGAAGGCCAATTTGAAGGGGTCGCGCTAGGGGCCTTGGTTTAGAGGCAGAGGGTTGGGTTTAGCAATCTGCTGATTACGCGTTCCCTCTCCCCCTGGGAGGGGGACAGGGTGAGGGGGGTAGTCAGGGCTGTGGGTTTGTCCCACCTCCCTCACCCCTAGCCCTCTCCCAAAGGGAGAGGGGGAGTAGGTAAAAAGATTTTGGAGATTGGAGATGAAAGTGCAAGCTTCTGTTAAGAAAGTGTGCCGTCACTGCAAGATCGTGCGGCGCAAGGGCGTGATCCGGGTGATTTGCTCGGATGCCCGCCACAAGCAGCGCCAGGGTTGAGCCCTGGGGCTAAAGCGGTTCCGGAAGGGTGGGTCGTCTCACCCTGTTATTGAAATTTGCAGTAAAGACTCGTACACTTACGCGTTTTTATACTGCGCTTTGGGTGGTTTGAGGAGAGTGCTGAATGGCCCGTATTGCTGGGATAAACATTCCGGTTCATAAACACACGGTGATTGCCCTGACCGCCATCTATGGGGTCGGCAGGTCGAGCGCGCGCGATATCTGC